>JANNFM010000617.1:0-3872 GCA_031379795.1 Alphaproteobacteria bacterium | reverse complement strand
CGGCTGGTGATGCTGTGCAATGACGTCTCGCTGCGCAACCTGATCCCGGGCGAGATGGCCAAGGGCTTCGGATTCTTCCAGTCCAAGCCGGCGTCGGCCTTCTCGCCGGTGGCCGTGACGCCCGACGCCCTGCCGGGCTGGCGGGACGGCAAGCTAAACGGCAAGCTGGAAGTGGAACTGAACGGCAAGCCCATGGGCGAAGCCGACGCCGGTGTCGACATGACCTTCGACTTTGGGACCCTGGTGGCCCACGCCGCCAGAACGCGGGCGCTCAGCGCCGGCACGATCATAGGCTCGGGCACGGTGTCCAATCGCGGCGCGGACGGCGGCCCCGGCAAGCCGATCGCCGACGGTGGGGTCGGGTATTCCTGCCTGGCTGAGGTGCGCACCGTCGAGACCCTGCTGAACGGCGCGCCCAAGACCCCGTTCCTGAAGGCCGGGGACGTGGTGCGCATCCAGATGGTCGGCCCAAAACGCCACTCGATCTTCGGTGCCATCGAACAGGCGGTCGCCGCCGGATGAGCGGTGATCTGGAGGGTCGGCTGCGGCTCGACGGCTATCTGCCCTACCGGCTGTCGGTGGCGTCCAATGCTGTCTCCGGCCTGATCGCGCGGGCCTATGAGGATCGTTTCGGCCTGTCGATCCCCCAGTGGCGGTTGATCTGTGTGCTGGCCGAAGATGGAGGCTTGACCCAGGTGCAGATTGTCGCGCGCACCGTGATGGACAAGGTGACGGTCAGTCGCGCGGCCCAGGGGCTGGTCAGGCGTCACCTGATCGGGCGCTCGCAGAATACCTCGGACGGTCGCAGTCATGTGCTGGCGCTGAGCGAGGCGGGTCGAGCGCTTTATGCCGAAATCGTGCCGTTGGCCCTGGCCTATGAGGCGGACCTGATCGCGGGGCTGGATCCCGGAGAGGTCCTGCTGCTGAAGCGATTGCTCGGCCGGCTGCAGGATGCTGCGGGCAAACTCGTCTACGACGCGTCAGCGACCGGGACTTAGGCCGCGTGGGCCAGCTCGGGGTCGATCACGCCCCATCGGTGCGAGCCCTCGCCGAATGGCAGGTGAAAGCCGAACGCAGCGCGCTTGCGCTCGTCACGCCAGGTCATCTCGAACGAGACGATCACCTCGTCCTGAAGCTCGGCCGGGATTTGCCGGACATCGTGGCCCATGTTGCGGGCGACGTGCTCGATCACGATGGATCGGTGGGCCTCACCGCCCAGCGACAACAGGGCCTCGCGGACGCGGCGGCAGAGGGTGGTTTTGACCCGGATCGGCTTTTTGGCGACGGGGGTTTCGGCGGCGGTGTCTTGCGGGTTCTGCATGATAAGGCACAGCTTGCGCCCCATGGATTTATCGGACGGTTAAGGCGCACGGAAAAGGAGACGTTAATGCACGTCGCGGTTTAGTCGCGGTGTCGCGGATCAGCCTGCGCCCATGGCGACCGCACCCTGATAGACCAGGAACGAGGTCAGATAGGCGAGCGCCGTCATGTAGACCAGCATGACGCCGGCCCAGACCCATGAGTTGGTCTCCCGCTTCACCACGGCCAGGGTGGCGGCGCATTGCGGGGCAAACACGTACCAGGCCAGGAACGAAAGGCCCGTCGCCAGTGACCACTGCTCGGCCAGGCGGGCACCCAGCGCGCCGACATTGGCGTCCACATTTGCCACGGCATAGACAGTGCCCAGGGCGGCCACAGCCACCTCGCGGGCTGCGAAACCGGGGATCAACGCCACCACCATCTGCCAATTGAAGCCGATGGGTGCGAAAAGCGGCTGGATGGCGTGACCGATCAGCCCGGCGAAACTGTAGTCGATGGCCGGTCCCGTCGCGCCCGCTGGCGGACCGGGGAAGGTTGACAGGATCCAGACCAGCACCATCAGCGGCAGAATGATCCGACCAGCCCGAGACAGAAAGATCTGCGCCCGCAGCAGCAGATTGCGCGCCACGTTTTCCGCTGACGGCAACTTGAAGGTCGGCAGTTCCATCAGGAACGGCTCAACCGCGCCGCGCCAGAAGACTTTGCGGATCACGAAAGAGACGGCCAGCGCGCCAAGGATGCCGGTTGCATAGAGCCCGAACATCACCAGCCCTTGCAGGTTCAATCCCGGCCCCACCAGCCGGTCCGGAATGAAGGCCGAAATAATCAGGGTGTAGACCGGTATCCGCGCCGAACAGGTCATCAGTGGCGCCACCAGGATCGTGGTGATCCGGTCCCGCTTCTGATCGATCACACGGGCGGCCATGATGCCGGGGATGGCGCAGGCAAAGCTGGACAGCAGCGGAATGAAAGCCCGTCCGTGCAGGCCCGCGCCGCCCATGATCTTGTCCATCAGGAACGCGGCCCTGGCCATGTAGCCGAAGTCTTCCAGCAGGATGATGAAGAGGAACAGGATCAGGATCTGCGGCAGGAACACCAGCACGCTGCCGACGCCGGCGATCACGCCATCGGCGATCAAGTCCTTGATCAGGCCGTCGGGCAACACCTGGCCCACCATCACGCTGAGCCAGCTGAACCCGGCATCAATGCCGTCCATCAACGGCGCAGCCCAGGTGAACACCGCCTGGAACATCAGGAACAACAGACTGAGCAGGATAACCAGGCCCGCCACCGGGTGCAGCAAGACCGCGTCTATTCGCCCGGTCAGGGTATCGGGCCGTTCCGGCGGGCGCACATGGGCTTTCAGGATCCGCTGGGCATCGCGGTGGGCGTCGCGGATTTCGGCGGCGGACGGCTCGCGCCAGGTGTTGGGGGTCGACAGCGCGCCCGACGCGATCAGGCCCTCAACCTGGGCGGTCAGGTCATCGATCCCGCGCTTGCGGGTCGCAACCGTCGTGACGATCGGGCATCCCAGTTCGCGCTGCAGGCCCTCGATATCGATCCGCAGGCCCTGGCGCTGGGCGATATCGTACATGTTGAGTGCCAGCACCATGGGCCGACCCACGGCCTTCAGTTCGAGGATCAGCCGCAGCACCAGCCGCAGGTTGGTGGCGTCGGCGACGGCGATCACCACATCGGGCTCCACCTCCCCGGCCAGCCGTCCCAGCACCGCGTCGCGGGTCACCACCTCGTCCGGACTGCGCGCGCGCAGGGAATAGGTGCCGGGCAGATCCAGGATCGACAGGGATCGACCCGATGCGGTGGTCAGGTGGCCTTCCTTGCGCTCGACCGTCACCCCGGCATAGTTGGCCACCTTCTGGCGACCGCCAGTCAGGGCGTTGAACAGGGCGGTCTTGCCGGTGTTGGGATTGCCGACCAGCGCCACGCGGGCGGGTCGCAGGACTGCCTCACTCATCGGGCGTCCATCTTGACCCAGACGTCCTCGGCGTCACGACGGCGCAGCGCCACGCGCATATCGTCCAGCCGCACGGCGATGGGATCATGCCCGAACAGGCCTTCGTGCAGCACCTCGACCACCGCGCCCTCGACGAAGCCGAACTCTAGCAACCGGCGCAGCAGTTCGTCGCGGTCGACTCCATGGTCGCCGGACTGGATTTCGGACCGCACCTCGACGATCACCCCCCGGTCACCCGGATGCGCCGCGCTCAGCCGCACGGCCCCCGTGGGCGACGAGTTGGGCAAGGGTCGGGACAAAGTCTCGGACATCAAGGCGCTCTCGGCGTCCGCCATACTTGCGAACAATTCTCAATTACGGCCTGAGCCGGCCCAATGCAAGGCGCGCGTTGACGCAGAGCGATTGGCGCCTATGTTCCCGCCCGCTGCCCCAGTGGCGAAATGGTAGACGCGGTAGACTCAAAATCTATTGTCGAGAGACGTGCTGGTTCGAGTCCGGCCTGGGGCACCATCACCTTGTTCGCCAGTGGGCGCTTTTCACTGGCGCCTCGGCGGGATTCGTCGGGACGGTCGAGAAG
>JANNFM010000516.1:0-3552 GCA_031379795.1 Alphaproteobacteria bacterium | reverse complement strand
ACCGATGCGACCGTGCAGATGGCGGCGTAAAAATAGGCGCGATCACGTCGCGCCAGGACCATGGGACCCAGCAAGGCGTCCGGCGGGATCGGAAAGAACGAGCTCTCGGCAAAGGAAATCACGGCCAGGGCGGTCGGCGCGTGGCGGGTCGCCGCCAGCCGCATCACCCATTCGTACATCTGTCGGAACATCGATGATCCACGCGGCTTGCTTGACGGCTTCAGCTAGCAGGCGTCGAGCGAGATGTCTTTGCTCTTCCGCGAATTCGTTTCAAATGATACTAAGTGGATGAACCAGGGAGTCCTGACATGAGCATCCAACCGACAGCCGCAGCCCACGATCTCTTCGAGAATCCCCTGGGCACCGATGGATTCGAATTCGTCGAGTTCACGTCGCCAGAGCCGGAACGCCTGAAAAACCTGTTCGAGAAGATGGGCTTCACAGCGGTTTCAAAGCACCGCTCCAAGAACGTGCTGCGGTTCCGCCAGGGCGATATCAACTTCATCCTGAACATGGAGCCGTCCGGTCAGGCGGCGGCGTTTCGCGAGATCCATGGCCCATCAGCAAACGCTATGGCCTTCCGCGTCCGTGACGCGGCAAAGGCGCTGGAACTGGCCGTCGCGCGCGGCGCCAAGGCCGTCGTTGGCCCCGTCGGACCCATGGAGCTGAACATCCCCGCTATCGAGGGGATCGGTGGCTCGAACCTCTATCTGGTGGACCGCTACGGTGCGCAGGAGATCTACGACGTCGACTTCGTGCCTATCGCGGGGGCAGCCGAGGCGGCGGCAACGAATGCCATGGGTCTGACCTATCTGGATCACCTGACCCACAATGTCCGGCGCGGCCAGATGGCGACCTGGGCGGCGTTTTACGAGACCATCTTCAACTTCCGCGAAATCCGCTACTTCGATATCGAGGGCAAGCAGACGACCTTGATCTCCAAGGCCATGACCAGCCCCTGTGGCAAGATCCGCATTCCCCTGAACGAGAGTCGGGACGAGCATTCGCAGATCGAGGAATTCCTGCGCGACTACAAGGGCGAGGGGATCCAGCACGTGGCGCTGGGCACGGACGACATCTTTACCTCGGTCGAGACCATGGCCGAGCGGGACGTGAAATTCCAGGACACCATCGACACCTATTTCGACGGCATCGACGCTCGCGTACCTGGCCATGGCGAGGACGTAGAGCGCCTGCGGGCGGACCGCATCCTCATTGACGGGGCGCCCACCGACGGTCAGGGCCTGCTGCTGCAGATCTTCACGGAAAACATGATCGGGCCGATCTTCTTCGAGTTGATCCAGCGCAAGGGCAACGAGGGCTTCGGCGAGGGAAACTTCAAGGCGCTGTTCGAGTCCATCGAACTGGACCAGATTCGCCGGGGCGTGCTGCCGGCGAACGATTGACGCGAAGGGGAGCCATCTGATGGCCAAGGGCGACTGGATTCCCGTTCGGGCGGCGCAGGGCGTTCACTCACGTCAGGCCCACGCCGACCTGCCGGAAGGCACCTATGAGCGCGAGATCTCCAAGGAAGGATTCTTTGGGCCAGCGGCGTTTCTGCACCATCGAAGACCCCCGACCAGCTGGACGGCCTTTGAAGGGCCGCTCCGACCCCGGGCTTTCGACCTGGTCCGCCTCGCCACGCCGGACCCGTCGCCTTGGGCGGCCGCTATCGTGTTGCACAACAAGGCCGTCGAGGTCCGGTTCTGGACGCTGTCCGGGCCCATGCCGGCGCTGGCCCGCAATGCCGACGGCGACCAGCTATTGTTCGTCCATTCAGGCGAGGGAGATCTGCTCTGTGACTACGGCCGAATCCACTACCACGCCGGCGACTACCTCTATCTGCCGCGCGGCACCATGTGGCGGCTACGCCCGGTGGCCGAGACCCAGGTGCTGATGATCGAGGCCACCAACAGCCACTTTCGCCTGCCCGATCGCGGCCTGATGGGCGCGCACGCCCAGTTCGATCCGGCCATGCTGGACACGCCCGCCATGGACGCTGTCTTCAAGGCCCACCAGGACGAGCCCGGCGAGGTCAGGGTCGAGATCAAGAAACGCGGCGCGGTTTCGAAAGCGACCTATGGCTACAACCCGCTGGACGCCGTGGGCTGGCATGGCGATCTGGCGCCGGTGCGGCTGAATGTCCGCGACATCCGCCCGGTGGTCAGCCACCGCTACCACCTGCCGCCCAGCGTACATTCCACATTTGTGTCGGACCGGTTCGTGGTCTGCACCTTTGCGCCCCGCCCGTTCGAGACTGATCCTGGCGCGCTCAAGGTGCCATTTTTCCATAACAACGACGATTTCGATGAGGTGCTGTTCTACCACGCGGGCGACTTCTTCAGCCGCGACCACATCGAGGCTGGCATGCTGACATTTCACCCGAGCGGCTTCACCCACGGCCCGCATCCCAAGGCGCTGAAGAATATGCTGGTGCAGCCCAAAGCGGCCACCGACGAATATGCGGTGATGATCGACACCCGCGACCCCCTCGACGTGGGGGATGCCGCGACCGGCGTGGAAAATCCGGGCTACGTCAACAGCTGGCGCGTCGGATGAGTTTCGAGGCGGACCTCACCGCCGCCGCCGAGGACGAAATGGACCGCGCCATGACCCTGGGCTGGACGGCGCTCGCCGGGCTGACGCCCTGGGGCGATACCTACGAGGGGTTCACGCCGGAAGGCCGCGAGGTCTGTTTTGAGCGAACCTATGTCTGGAACACTGAAACGGGCGGTGACATTCGCGTCGAAGTGAATGTCTATGAGGCAAGGGACTTCGAGGGCGGCGTTCGCCTGACGCGGACCCTCGAAAAAGAAACTCAAGGGAGTAGCAAATGAAGCTGGCGTCGCTGAAGGGGGGCCGGGATGGCCGCCTCGTCGTGGTCTCAAACGACCTGGCCTGGTACTCGCCTGCGGATCGTATTGCGCTCACGCTACAGGCCGCGTTGGACAACTGGGAGCGGTGCGAGCCCGAGCTTCGGGGATTGGCCGAAAGCCTCGAACACGGTTCGGTGCCCAAGGCCCGGTTTCACGAACATGAGGCCGCCAGCCCCTTGCCGCGCGCCTACCAGTGGGCCGACGGCTCGGCCTATGTGAACCACGTAGCCCTGGTGCGTCAGGCGCGCAGTGCGGACATGCCGGACAGTTTCTGGACCGACCCCTTGATGTATCAGGGCGGGTCGGACGGCTTCCTGGGTCCGCGCGACCCGATCCCGCTGGCCGACGAAGCCTGGGGCTGCGACATGGAAGGCGAGATCGCGGTGATCACCGGCGACGTGGCTCTCGGCGCCAGCCGCGACCAGGCGCTGGCGGCGATCCGGCTGGTGATGCTGTGCAATGACGTCTCCCTGCGCAACCTGATCCCGGGCGAAATGGCCAAAGGCTTCGGCTTCTTCCAGTCCAAGCCGGCGTCGGCCTTCTCGCCGGTGGCCGTGACGCCCGACGCCTTGCGGGGTTGGCGGTACGGCATGCTAACCGGAAAGCTGGTAGTGGAACTGAAGGGCAAGCCCTTGGGCGATGCCGACGCCGGTGTCGACATGACCTTCGACTTTGG
>JANNFM010000476.1:0-4416 GCA_031379795.1 Alphaproteobacteria bacterium | reverse complement strand
GATCATCCGGCCCAGGGTCGCGGGCGTCGTCGCCCCGGTTGCGGCTGTGGTCACGCGGCTTCCCCCTCGGGCCGGTCGTCAGCGGTTTGGTCCGCGATCAGCGCCTGTCCCTAGAGGCCAGTGGACCCTGCGACGGGTGCTTTGGCAAGGCGGTGTCGGCACCGTCAGTTGGTCGGCTTCAGATCCAGGGCGGCCAGGGCGTCCACGATGGGGATGAAGAAGTTGATGTTGTGGCTGACATTGTCGGGTTGATATCCGGATACGGTCAGAGCGATGATCTGGCCCTTCTCATCCAGCAAGGGCCCGCCGGAATTGCCGTGATCCACCGCCACGTCACTCTGGATCATCGCCAGGCCGTCAACCAGCCGCGTGGCCGACACGATGCCGCGCGTCAGCGTACTGGCGAACTGCTTGTCGAGCGGCGTGCCGATGGCAAAGACGGTTTCACCGATCTGTGCGCCGGTGCGCCGGACGGCGAGCGCCGGACCCTTGGCCGTTGTCTTCACCAGAGCGACGTCGCGGCGCGGGTCGCCGCGCACGACCTCTCCGATCGTATCGGTCCCGTCCGGCCAGTGGACCCGGACCTGGCCGCTGGACCCGGCCACGTGATGGTTGGTTAGGACATAGCCGTCGTCGGAAACCAGCACCCCGCTGCCCAGCCCGTCGCCAGCATAGATGGTCACGACGCTCTTGACCGCGCTGGCCAGTGACGTGACCCGGTCACCCGGTGCGAGGGCGATTTTCACCGCCGATGTCGTGGGCACGGTCGGGGCAACGACCGTCGGCGCAGACAAGGTGACGAGCCTACGGAATTGCTCATCGGCCGCAAGCCTGGCGACGTTGTCGCCGAAAATGCCACGGATCAGAGGTGTGAGGTCGAAATCCCGTCTGGACTTGATCTCGAACCCGCCCCGCGTAGTGATACGGGCGAGGATTTTCGCCTGGGTCACGGAATAGATTTGCCATTCAACGTCCATAACGCCCGTCCCGCCCGTCACGGTGGAAACTGAGGTGGTCGCGCAGGTTCGGACGCGTAGCATGTTGATCAAGGCGCCAACTTGCAGGTCTGCGGCCTTCTGGTCCTCGAACAGGTTTGTGGGGTCACCTCCTGCGCGAAATCCCGCCTTCTTCAGTTCGTCACGGAAGATGCGTTCAAACGCCTCGAAGCCGCCGATCTTGTTGTCGGCCTCCGACCACCGGATCGGCTTTTCCGTGAGGATACAGGGCATCAGGAAATAGGGTGGCGAAGCCTCCTGAAACCATGGTGTTCCAGCCGCGATGTTGCCCGCCAGACGCGTCAGGCTCACCGGTTGAACCTGGACCCCGGAGGCGAGCGGTTCAGCCTTTAGCGGCGGCGGCAGCACGACCTCCACGGATTGCGCCACACCTTGACCTGCAAGGATGAGTGCCAGAACCACTCCCAACACCAGGCGCATACGAACCCCCCGATCCCTTCGAACGTGCCGATGCTAACCCTGACATCTTTGACGCGAAACCCGCGCGTCAATCATCCCGTTACTCGGCCGACGAGAACATTGAGCTCAGCCTAAACGCCAGGTCAGTGTTTTTCAAGAACAAACAATGAACTCACCGATGCGCGCCCCTCGGCCTACCGATCCGCCCCGGTTTTCGACTTCGTCTCGGCCTCGGCCCGGTCGGCGGCGCGGCTGCCGCCCAGGATGCCCGGCATGGCGTAGTTGCCTTCGTGACAGGCGTATTCGTAAACGAGGCCGTCCAGGGCCGCGAACTCGTACTCGCCGCCCCAAGGCTGGGCCCAGACGGCGGGGTCCTCGACCGTGAAGCTGTAGCGGAGCCGACCCTTGGCGCTGCGGGAGAAGCGCTCGGTGACCTTCAGGGTCTCCCAGCTGCCGAACCAGGCCTGGGCCTTGGGAAAGTTGGTGGTCTCGACCACCAGGGCGTCGCCCTCGTACCAGCCGACGGAGTCGCCGAACCAGGGCCGGATCGCGGCGGGGGCGTGCGCCCGGGTGTCGAGCCGGATGATGCGCGCGTCGTGCACCATTTCGGTGACGATCAGCACGGCGTTCGGCGCCTGCTGGATAACGTAGTTGTTGTTGTAGAAGCCGTTGGGCATCATCGGCGGCGGGCCGTTGCGGCCGAAGGACGTCAGGCACCGGTCGGCCAGGCTCAGCTCTTCGGGGTTGTTGAACCGCTGCGCGGTCTGGCGGTCCTCGCCGAACAGGGCGGCTGAGCCGTATTCATCGATGAAATAGGGCGACCCCGAGAAGCTGCGCATCTCGGCAGCCGAAACCTTTGATCCGGGGCGTGGGGCGGGAACCTGGCCATCTGGGGTGGTGATCAGCGAGGTACGCGGCTCGCCGCCGACCCGCATCACGTGAATGCCGGGATCCAGGAAGCCGCGGTTGTAGCCGCCCACGGTGCCGTCGGCGACGGTAGGGGCGTTGGGGTCGGTTTTCTGGTTGCCGCGCTCGATCTGGGCGGCGGCGGCGCCTTCAATTTTGGCCACCTCGTCAGGGGTCATGGCGCGTCGGGCGCCGTATTGGGCCGGACGCGTCTGCGGGGTCATGGTGGCGTTGGTCCAGGCACCCTCCAGGTCGGGCTGGCCGAGCGCATTGCGGGGCGGCTTGTAACCCTGGGCCGAGGCGGCGCCGGCCAGTAGCAAGGTCGCCAGGGTCAGAACGGTGGCATATTTCATGATCGCGTCTCCCACACGCACCATGGCGCGCGCCGGGACGGACGACAAGCGGGCCGCCGTCGCTCGCCGTTAGACGGATCGATCCGGCTCGCTCATAGTTGCGCCAGCGTTCCCCTTGAACCCCGGCGTGCCTGTGACCCTGAGTATCGATCGTATCGAAGCCTTCGACATCCGGTTCCCGACCTCGCGTTGGCTGGCCGGCTCGGACGCCATGAACCCGGACCCCGACTATTCGGCCGCATATGTGGTGATCCACACCAGCCGCGATGACCTGAAGGGCCACGGGTTCACCTTTACCATCGGGCGGGGCACCGAACTGTGTGTGGCGGCGATCCAGCTGATCGCCCCGATGCTGGTGGGCAGGACGCTGGACGATCTGGTGTCGGACATGGGTGCCGTCTGGCGACGGCTGGCCGGCGACAGCCAGCTGCGCTGGCTGGGTCCTGAGAAGGGCGTCGTACATCTGGCGCTGGCGGCGGTGACCAATGCGCTTTGGGATCTCTGGGCCCGGCAGCAGGGTAAGCCGCTCTGGCGTCTGATCGCCGACATGTCGCCGGACGAGCTGGTGCGGGTGATCGACTTCCGCCACATCACCGACGCCCTGACGCCGGCCGAAGCCCGCGCCATCGTCGCGCGCGCCATCGCGGGTCGCGACGAAATGCTGCCTGTCCTGGAGACGAAGGGCTACCCGGCCTACACCACCTCGGCGGGCTGGCTGGGCTATCCGGACGACCAGATCCGCGACCTCTGCCTGCAGGCGGTGGCCGATGGCTGGGGCGCGATCAAGATGAAGGTCGGGCGCGACCGGGCCGATGACGCGCGCCGCTGCGCCGTGGTCCGCGCCGCCATCGGCGACCGGCTGCTGATGATCGACGCCAATCAGGTCTGGGAGATCGCCGAGGCCATCGACCATGTCCAGTCCCTGGCCGAGTTCGGCATCTACTGGATCGAGGAGCCGGTCAGTCCGGACGACATCCTGGGTCATGCCGCTGTCCGTCGTGGCGTCGCGCCGATCCGGGTCGCCACCGGCGAGCACGCCCACAACCGGGTGATGTTCAAACAGCTGCTGCAGGCCGATGCGATCGATGTGGTGCAGTTTGACTGCTGCCGTCTGGGCGGGGTGAACGAGGCGCTGGCGGTGTTCCTGCTGGCGGCGAAGTTCGGCAAGCCGGTCTGCCAGCATGCGGGCGGCGTCGGGCTCTGCGAGGTGGGCCAGCACCTGGCCTTCGTCGACGCCCTGTCGATCAGCGGGTCGCTGGAGAACCGGATGCTGGAGCATGCCGGCCATCTGCATGAGCACTTCTGCGATCCGATCACCATTGATGGCGGGCGTTACCGGATGCCCCAGGCGCCGGGGTTCAGCACCGAGCTGAAGGCCGCGAGTCGATTGAAGTACGCCTTCCCCAACGGCGCCACCTGGCGCGACGCGACGTGAGTCACGCGTGATCCTCGACGCGCACCATCACCTCTGGACGCTGAGGCGGTCCGACTATGGCTGGCTGACGCCGGACCTGACGGCGCTCTATCGGGATTTGCTCTCGGACGACCTAGAGCCACTGCTGGCGGCGGGGGGCGTCACCGGGACGGTGCTTGTTCAGGCCGCGCCGAGCGAGGACGAGACCCGGTTCCTGCTGGACCTGGCCCAGGACTGGCAGAAGGTGCGGGCGGTGGTCGGCTGGACCGACATGACATCTGCGGCGGCACCCCAGCGCTTGGAACAGCTGGCGCGCAACCCGCGTCTG
>JANNFM010000445.1:0-6538 GCA_031379795.1 Alphaproteobacteria bacterium | reverse complement strand
TTTTGGTCAGCGAATAGACCAGATTTCCAGGCTCATTCGCGCGAACCTGACCAGCCAATTCCGAGGCAAAAGCCTCAAACTCGCCGGCCTTGCCGTCCTGGATCTTGATTGTGGCAATCACACCGATGGACATGCGTCCCCCCAACGTTTGTTTGAACGGACGGTAGAGGTGCGCGCTGGACGCATCAAGCCCGCCGTTGCGCGAAGAGAGGCTAGCGGCGCTCGTTCCAGCCGTACGCCACCCAGTGATGGCCACCCTGATGCCGCGCTTCGATAACGTCATCGCCACGGCGTTTTGCGCGCACGGTCCGACGCGCTCGCATGGCCAGCCCTGCAAAGGCGAGCAGTGCCGACGCCATCACAGCGATCACGGCGACTGTTGCAGCGGCAAACACCGCCAGCACCGCCCCGACAATAACCGCAGCGACGGTGGCAAGACCGGCGGCGAGCGCCGCCAGACTGCGCAACGTCGAACTCTGGCTGGAGGCGAAATCCTGGACCATCGTTGCTCCTCAGCTGGCCACAGGGCCATTCACTGACACATCAGTGTCGTCACACTGCGCACCAACGTCAACTGTACATTGAAGATCCGTCGTCCATCGGCGCGTCATGCTACGCCTTCGAGTGCTAACGCCTTGCGGTCGCGCATGACTTCGTCAAAGGCGGCGTTGATCGTCGCGGACTTGGCCTCGGCGACCTCTACGAATTCTTCAGGAAGGCCCCTGGCTCGGGCCCGGTCCGGATGCGCCTCGGAAAGCAAAGCCCTCCAGGCCGCGCGGACCACGGCGTCGGAGGCGTCAGGCGCTGCACCCAGAATCACATAGGGGTCGTCATTGGCTGCGCCGAGGTGCGTGGCCTTGATCCGGCGAAATGTCAGGGGCGAGAGCCCGAACAGGTCGCTGACCTGTTCAAGATAGAGGAGTTCATCGCCAGTCACCGCGCCATCAGACTGGGCAATGTGGAAGAGACCGTCCAGCACGTCTTCAAGGATCTGCGGGCAACTGCCGTAGCGCTTCTTCAACCGCCGCGCATAGCCCTCGAACCCGCGCGTCGTCTGGCGCGCCAGTTGATAGAGTCGGCGGACATTGCCTTCGCTGCGCCGGTCCGATTGAAAAACCAGGGAAAACGCGTCGTACTCAACCGACTGGGCCTCGCCGTCCACCTTCGCCAGCTTTGCGCCAAGCGCGGTGACGGCGGTGGAGAACGCGGGGTCCTCCCCCGGAAGGCCCGGTGGGCATTGGTCACATTCCGCCTCGTCGAGATTACGGACGGCAAGACCGGCAATTTTGCGCCAGAAGCTCATTTCGCTATGGGCATGCCTTACGACTGGGGCGGACGTGTGACAATCACACGGAGAGGTTAAGTTTTGGACAGGCGGTTTACGTTCTGGATTGATCGCGGCGGCACGTTCACCGATGTGATCGGTCGTGCGGACGATGATCGCGAGGTTTCGCTGAAGTTGCTCTCGGCCTCGGATGCATATCCCGACGCTGCTGTTGAGGCGATGCGGCGCATCCTGGGTGTGGCATCCGGTGCGCCGTTTCCGGCGGATCGCGTGCAGGCCATCAAGATGGGCACCACGGTGGCGACCAATGCCCTGCTGGAGCGCCAGGGCGCCAGGACGCTGTTTGTCACGACTGCCGGGTTCGCGGACGCGCTGACCATCCGCGACCAGTCGCGGCCGGACCTGTTCGCCTTCAATATCGCTAAACCGGAGCCGCTCTATTCCGGCGTTGTGGAGGCTGACGAGCGGCTGGCGGCGGACGGATCCGTGGTCAGGTCACTGGACGAACATGCCCTCCGGTCTCGCCTTGAGGCCGCGGTCTCGAACGGGTTTACCTCAGCGGCCATTGCCTTTCTGCACTCGGACCTCAACCCGGCCCACGAACATCGCGCGGGCGAAATCGCACGGTTGGTCGGGTTCGAATTCGTCGCCCTGAGTTCGGAGGTGTCCCCCCTGCCGCGCTTCATCCCGCGCGCCGAGACGACGGTCGCTGACGCCTACCTGACCCCGGTCCTGCAAGCCTATGTCCGCCGCGTGGCCGATGCGGTGGCGGGTGCACCCTTGTACTTCATGACCTCAGCCGGCGGGCTGGTGCAGGCCGGAGGCTTCCGCGGGCGCGACGCCGTGGTGTCCGGCCCCGCAGGCGGCGTAGTCGGTGTCGCGCGCACTGCGGACGCCGCCGGCGCGGAAAGGGTTCTGGGCTTCGACATGGGCGGAACGTCAACCGATGTCTGCCGCTACGCCGGTCGCCTGGAACGCCGCGACACCGGCAGGGTCGCTGGCGTAAAACTGCGGGCGCCGATGCTGGACGTCGAAACCGTCGCGGCGGGCGGCGGTTCGATCCTGACGTTTGACGGCATGCGCGCCCGCGCGGGCCCGGCCAGCGCCGGGGCCGACCCCGGGCCGGCCTGCTATGGTCGGGGCGGACCTGCGACGATCACGGATGCAAATCTGGCCCTGGGCCGGATCGATGCCCGAGATTTTCCGAAGGTTTTTGGCCCAAAAGGCGACGCTGTCCTCGATTCTGAAGCCAGTCGCGCGCGTATGGCGGAGCTCGCCTCCGCCATGGGGGCCGAAAGCCTTCAGGTCGCCGCGGAGGGCTTTGTCGCCGTAGCCGTCGAGCAGATGGCGCAGGCCGTGCGCCGCATCTCAACTGAACGAGGCTTCGACCCTCGCGATCATGCGCTGGTGGCATTCGGCGGGGCAGCCGGACAGGTCGCTTGCCAGACGGCCGAGGCGCTGGGTGTGAATGAGGTTCTTTGCCCGCGCTATGGCAGTGTCCTTTCGGCCTGGGGTATCGGTCAGGCCGACGTAACCGCCCTGCGCATGGCAGGGATCGATGCGCCGCTTGATGCGGCAGGACTGGTGCGCGCCGAGGCTGTCATGAGCGGGCTCGAGACTCTGACCCGATCAGACATGGCCGCGCAGGGCGCCGCCACCGGCGATATCCGCCGCACACTTCGCCTTCGTTACGACGGGGCCGATGCGGAGTTGCGGGTGGCTTTGTGCGATCTCGAGGCCGCCAAGGCCGCGTTCGAGGCAGGTCACCAGCGGCTGTTCGGCTTCGTAGAGCCCGAGCGCGCGATCCTGATCGCAGCGGTGGAGGTGGAAGCCAGCACACTCCCCTTCCCCTTGCGGGGAGGGGTCGGGGGTGGGGGCGACCAAATCAGAACCTCTGAGCCGCCACCCCCACTCCCAACCCTCTCCCCGCAAGGGGGAGAGGGCTTTCAGATGTTTGCCAACGGCGCGTGGCATGATGCGCAAGTCGTCGCAGCAGACACGTTTGCGAAACTCGAAGGACCCGCACTGGTCATCCGGCCCGACACCCAGATCGCCCTGCTGCCCGGCTGGCGCGCGACAGCCGAGGCCGACGGTCTGATCAGGCTCACCCACGTCGCCCAAGCCGGCCGTACGGCTATCGCGACCGACAAGCCCGATCCCATCACACTCGAGCTGTTCAACCGCCGCTTCATGGGCGTGGCAGAAGCGATGGGTGCGGCGCTGGAGCGCACAGCGCAGTCCGTCAACATCAAGGAGCGTCTCGATTTTTCCTGCGCCCTGTTCGACGCTGACGGCGGGCTGGTGGCCAATGCACCGCATATGCCGGTTCACCTGGGCTCGATGGGCGCCAGTGTGCGCGCCGTCAGGGATCGTCATCCTGACCTGAAACCGGGCCAGGCGTTTGCGCTGAACAACCCTTATGCTGGTGGCACCCACCTGCCGGATATCACCGTGGTCATGCCAGTGTTCATGGCGGGGCCGGCAACCGCGCCCGCGTTCTACGTCGCCGCGCGGGGCCATCATGCCGACGTCGGCGGTATCCAGCCAGGGTCCATGCCGCCGTTTTCGACATCCCTCGGCGAGGAAGGCGTATTGCTGGACGCCCTGCCCATCATGGCCGAGGGGCGGTTTCTGGAGCCCGAAGTCCGCGCGGCCCTGTCTGAGCGCCCCTACCCGACCCGCGCGCCGGATCGCAACATCGCCGACTTGAAGGCCCAGGTCGCCTCTTGCCAGGCCGGCGCTTCAGCGGTGTCCGAGATGATCCGGAGCCATGGCACTGAGATCGTAGCCCGCTACATGGGATTTGTGCAGGCCAACGCCGCTGAATGCGTCCGCCGCGCGCTCGACCGCCTGTCCGACGGCGAAGCGCGGGTTCCGATGGACTGCGGCGGCGAGATCGTCGTGAAGATCACCGTCGATGCAACTCGCCGCGAAGCCATTCTCGACTTCACCCGGTCATCCGATCAGCTGACGTCGAACTTCAACGCGCCTTCCGCCATCGTCGACGCGGCGGCGCTCTATGTCTTCCGCACCCTGGTCGACGATGACATCCCTCTCAATGCGGGGTGTCTGGAGCCGCTCAGGATCCTGACGCGGGACGGCTCGATGCTGGCGCCGCGCTTCCCGGCGGCCGTGGTCGCGGGCAATGTAGAGACCAGTCAGCATGTGGTTGATGCGCTCTATGCCGCGCTGGGCGTGATGGCCAACAGCCAGGGCTCTATGAACAACTTCACCTTCGGCGACGAGACCCGGCAATATTACGAAACCATCTGCGGTGGCGGCGGTGCCACGGCGACAATGGACGGCCCCAGTGCGCTGCAGACCCATATGACTAACTCGCGCCTGACAGACCCGGAAATCCTTGAGCGGCGCTTTCCGGTCAGGATCGAATCGTTCAGCGTCAGGATAGGGTCCGGCGGCAGCGGCCTCCACCGGGGCGGAGATGGGTCGCACCGATGCATCCGGTTCCTGGCGCCCATGGAGGCCGCCCTGCTGGGTTCGCGCCGCATTCACGCGCCCCAGGGTCTTTGCGGCGGCGACCCGGGTTTGCCGGGTCGTCAGCGTCTGATCTCCAATTCGGGCGAGGTGACTGAACTTTCCGGCTGTTTCTCCGTTGTGGTGAAGGTTGATGACGTGATCGAGATCGAAACCCCCGGCGGCGGCGGCTTCGGTCCGGCCTGAAATCGCCAATTTTCTCAGTATAAGGTTCCGAATGACTCCGCTCCTGATCGCCCTCGCGCTGCTGGCCCAAGCCCCCGCCGCCGCACCGGCTGCCGCTGAAGCCTCTGCGCCCACGCCGGCGGAAGATCGCATCCCGAACGGCGCGCCGAAGGACGACTACCCGTTTGTGGCCTGGTGCTATGGCGCGTTGCGCGGCTACCTTGACATGAAGGCCGAGGTCTTGCCCGAGGTGACCCGTATCGAGAACCAGTTCCGCAAGCCCGGGACACGTCTGGCCGATGACATGCAGGTCTATGCCGACATGGAGAAGGCCGGTCGGGTTCAGCTGAAGACTTTCCAGAGCTCGCTGACCGCCGCCGAGAAGGCCTCCGTCCGGCCCATCAACGCGCTGGGGGCTCAGGCGGTGCGCCAGGGTCGCCAGACATGGAGTGCTGGCCCCGAGGTCACCAAGGCTCGCAAGGCGCAGGAATGGATGAGCTGGGCGCTGCCGGCGCGGTGCGACACCGTCGCTGCGTCGCTGGAAGCCCGATCAATTCTGATGGGTGCCACCCTGCGGATGAATGTGGAGACACCGGCCCCCGCAGCGCCGGGCGAACCCGGCCATACAGACACGTCGCATCAACACTGATCAATCGATCATGCCCGGCGGGATGCCATTTTATCTGTTAATTATCAATGTTATGACGGTTTTCGCTTTTTGCGGGTGACAAGCGTGCAGCCGAGCTTGGCCCTCGCAGGACGCCAGAGCGCGACCTGTTGATCCTGGTCTTCGGGGCGATTTACCGGTTGATGTAGGCCGCCAGTCGCGCCAGTCCCGCAGCGTTTTTCTCCGGGCGCGCCGCAAAGCACCAGCGGAACCAGCCCTCGCCCTCCGGCCCGAACGCGGATCCCGGCGCCAAGCCCAGACCGACGTCGCGGATCAGCGCCTTGCAGGTCTCCATGCTGTCCTCGCAGCCCGCCATCCGGAAGAAGGCGTAGAAGCCACCGTCCGGGGTGGGCGCCTCAACGCCGGGCATCGCATTCAGCGCACGGATCACCTGGTCACGCGCCGCTGTCAGATCCGAGCGGACCTCGGCGGTGATCGCATCGCCATGGTCGAGTGCAGCCTTGGCGCCCTCCTGGACAAAATCCGGCGTGCACGAGGTGTTGTACTCGATCAGCACCCCCAGCCCCTCCAGCAGCGCCGGCGGCACCACCATCCAGCCCAGACGCCAGCCGGTCATCCGCCAGGCCTTGGAGAAGCTGTTGGTGGAGATGATCCGGTCCTCGTCCGTCGCCAGTGGCAGGAACGACGGCGCGTTCGGCCGCTCGAACGTCAGGCGCTCATAGACATCATCACCGATCAGCCAGATGCCGTACCTGCGGCACCGCTCCAGGATCGCGGCGCGGTCCTCTTCCGGCAGCATCCAGCCGCTGGGATTGTTGGGTGAATTCAGGACCAGGGCGCGGGTGTCCGGGGTCAGCGCCCGCATCAACCGGTCGAGATCCAGTCGCCAGCGGCCCTGGGCCGCCTCCAGCGGCACCACCTCGACATGACTGGACAGAATGCGCGGAATCTCGACCACATTGGGC
>JANNFM010000374.1:0-2791 GCA_031379795.1 Alphaproteobacteria bacterium | reverse complement strand
CAGCGGAACGGGCTTCGACCTCCTGAACGGCAACCTGGGTAACGTCAGTGTCCTGGGTAGAGCTGTTGCGGATCAGCTGCTCGGAGAAGATGGCAACGACACCCTAGACGGTGGCGCTGGCAGCGACGTCATCTGCGGCGGTGCTGGCAACGACAGCATCACCACCGGCACCGGCAATGACAACGTGCTTGGCGGTGACGGCAACGACACCATCGACGCCTCCGGCGCTCCGACCGTGAATAAGGTTGTCGATGCAGGCACCGGCAACGACTCGGTCCTCGGCAGTGCCGGCGTCGATGTCATCACCGGTGGTGACGGCAACGACACGGTTACCGGTGGTGCGGGCAACGACGTCCTCAGCCTCGGCGCAGGCAACGACACGGCTGCTGGCGATGCTGGTAACGACGTGATCACCGCTGGCGAAGGCAACGACACCGTTCAAGGTGGCGTCGGTGCCAACAACATCGATGGCGGTGGCGGCAACGACAGCCTGGTTGGCGGTGACGATACCTTGGCCGACACCATCCAAGGCGGTGACGGCAACGACACCATCGACGGTGGCACCAACATCGACTTCCTCAGCGGCGGAAACGGTAACGACGTGTTCGTGTTCAACGCGATGGACTCCGGCTTCGTGGCCGGCGCCATCGACCAGATCCTGGATTGGCAGGGCGGCACCCTCGGTGCACCTCTCGATACCCTGGATTATACGACGTCAGGTACGGCTCTCAACTACATCGAGGCCGGTGCTGCGGCGAACTTCGGAGCCGCTCTGGCCTCGGCGAACGCCTTCTTCACGGCGAACGCTGCAGTCGAGTACTACGTGGTCCAGCTGAGCGATGGCGTGGTCGTGTTCTCCGACAACGCAACAAACACCACCGTTGACGCGGTCGTGCTGGTCGGGCGCACTTTGGCCGACATCGACTTCACCAACATCGTCTAAGCCTTCGAGCTCAGACCTCTACGGATTGGGCCGCCCCTCGGGGCGGCCCTTTTTCGTTTCACGACCACCCTCTCGACCCCGTTGAGCTCCCAGTGCTCTGGACCGCCCCCAGGCTCGGCGAGCGGCCATCAATGCCACCCAACATATCAATCTCATTGACGCCACTGCGCGCCACCGTCATCCCCATCCGCAGCCAAGCCCATCTTGGCCTGTGAGCGAAGGAAGTCCGGTGCCAACCTCCATCGACGATGCACTTGGCCTGGAGCTCGGGCGTTTACTATCAAGTGAAAGCGATCCGGCTTCGGTCCATCTCGCCCACGGTCGTCAACTGCATGCCGCCCAACGATTCGCTGATGTTGAACAGCTGACCCTTCACGCTGTCGCGATCCACCCGGATGACCCTGACCTCTGGAACCTTCGCGGTGTGGCGCTGCGGATGTTGCGTCAATCTGATGAGGCGCTGGCCGCACTGAACCATGCCGTGATCCTCAGGCCCGACTTTGTTGGCGCCCTGGTCAACCGCGGCAACGTCCTGATGGACCTGGACAAGCCGGACGCGGCAGACACGTCTCTGCGCCGGGCCGTGGCTCTTGACCCGGCCAATGCGCTGGCGTGCAATCGCCTGGGTCGAGCCCAACTCCTGCTGGGCCGCGCCGATGACGCGATCCACTGGTTCCGGGCTGGACTTGAGATCGCGCCTGGGAACGTCGTCGGCTGGATTGAGCTTGCGACCGTTCTGGATCGCCTGGGCCGACGGCCACAGACGGTCGAGGTGCTCACCGCCGCCCTGGTGGCCAACCCTGACCACCCTCAATTGCTGGACAGGCTCATTCTGGCGCTGCGTGCGACCGGCCAACGGGCAGAGGCTGTAGCGACCCTTCGCAGCCTCCTCGCGCGCAAACCGGATGAAGCGCTTGCCCATTATCATCTGGGCGACTTGCTGAGGGACACGGACCCGGACGCTGGCCAACGACACCTCCGAAAGGCATTGGCGTCAGATGTGGCCAACCCGAACTACGCTTTTGCCCTGATGCAATCGCTTGAGGCTGGAGGTTCCCTCAAAGCAGAGGGCGAAGCGTTGGACGAAGCCTACGGCCTGGCTTCCATCGCCCTTGCAAGCCCGGCTTTGAACGGCGCGCAGGCCACGGTCCTCCAGGCCGTCTTCGCTCGCGTGGTCGCACTGTCTGACCTGGAAGTTCTCGACAATGCCCGCGCGCGGCTGGGGGCCAGGAACGAGGTTTTCACCGGTGGCCTGTTCCACCAGATCGGTCGGGCGTCCACTCTCGAACGCCGTCGCGCCCTGCTCGAACAGCACAGGGTCTGGGGCCGGGCGGCCACCTCGGCGGTGACGCGTGCGCCTCTCGCCACGCGCATCCGCGGCTCGCGAGCGGGTAAGATTCGGGTCGGCTTGCTGTCATCCGATCTACGCAGCCATCCTGTCGGACACATTGCCCGCCCGATCCTGGAACATCTTGATCGCGACCGCTTCGAGGTCTCGATCTATTCGCACCATGACGGCCCGCCGGACGCCCTTCAGTCGCAGTTTTCAGCATTGGTGAAGGCGTATCATCAGTGGCCCGGGATTTCCTCCCGGACAACGGCTGAGCGGATTGCCGCAGATGACCTCGATATCCTGATAGACATGGGAGGTCATACCCACGCCAACCGCCCGGACGTCATGGCCTATCGTCCCGCGCCGGTTCAGGTGTCGTATCTAGCCTACCCCCACTCGGTCGGTCTCGACCAGGTCGACTACTTCATTTGCGACGTTCACAATCGCCCACTAACCCCCGAGGCCCTGATTGAGACCCCACTGGTGCTCCCGGAAAGCTGGATCGCGCTAAGCCC
>JANNFM010000103.1:0-9826 GCA_031379795.1 Alphaproteobacteria bacterium | reverse complement strand
CCACTCCATGCAGCTGAAACACAGACTTCGACGTGTCGACAAAAACTCGGCTAATATCTTCCACGGACGGTCTCCTTGATTGAGATTGCAACAACCTCACTCTGGCACATAGATGCCGTCGGGGGCCGTCCACCCCATCAGCGGCCCAGCGCACCGCCCTGGGTCCCGGCTCTTCGGCCTGCTGGCGCAGGCCTGCGGCCGGGATGACAGAGAATTTTTTGATCGGGCTAACCCGAGTTCGCTGCCCTGAATGGCTAGCGAAGAATGCATCGGGTATGCGTCACCCATGATCCGCATCGGCGTTGATTTCGGCGGGACCAAGATCGAGGCGGCAGCGTTGGACGCTGACGGGCGGTTTCTGGCGCGGGTGCGGGTGCTGACGCCAGAGGCCTATGAGGATCGGCTGGAGGCCACCCTGGAGGCTGTCTCCGAGGCCGAACGGCAGGCGGGCGCCACCGTCGCCCAGATCGGCGTCGGCGGGCCGGGGTCGCCCTCGCCCGTCACCGGACTGATGCGGAACTCCAACTCGACGGCGCTGAACGACAGGCCGTTTCCGAGGGACCTGGAACGGGTGCTCGGGCGACCAGTGCGCTATGCCAATGACGCCAACTGCCTGGCCCTGTCCGAGGCCACCGATGGCGCGGCAGCAGGCGTTGGCGTGGTGTTCGCAGTGATCATCGGCACCGGCTGCGGCGGCGGGATCGCCATCGATGGCCGCCCCGTCGCCGGGCGAAATCTTGTTGCCGGTGAGTGGGGGCACACCCCCCTGCCCTGGCCCAGGCCCGACGAGCTGCCCGGCCCAATCTGCTGGTGCGGGCGGCGCAACTGTCAGGAACTGTGGTTGAGCGGCACCGGGTTCGCCCGAGATGCCGGAATGTCTGCGGAAGAAGCGGTCGCGACGGGCCATATCGTCGCGCTGGACCTCTACATCGACCGGCTGGCGCGGGGTCTGGCGGTGGTGGTCGACCTGCTGGACCCTGACATGATCGTGCTGGGTGGCGGGATGTCGAACATTGCGCGGCTGTATGAGGGCCTGCCGGGCGCGATTGCGCCGCACGTGTTCTCGGATGTCTTCACGACCCCCATCGTCAAGGCGTTGCATGGCGATTCGTCCGGCGTCAGGGGTGCCGCCTGGCTCTGGCCACAGGACCCTGGCGGATGATCGCGTTTTGCCGCGACTGTTTCTGGACCGGCGATCAGGCGGCCCGACGTTGTCCGACCTGCGCCTCGCCCCGGATTGTCGCCCACGCGCAACTGGGCGAGCTCGCCATCGCCCATATGGACTGCGACGCCTTCTACGCCTCGGTGGAAAAGCGAGACCGGCCGGAGCTGCGCGACCTGCCGGTGATTGTCGGCGGCGGCAAGCGCGGCGTGGTGACCACCTGTTGCTACATTGCCCGCATCAAGGGCGTGCGTTCGGCGATGCCGATGTTCAAGGCGCTGGCGGCCTGTCCCGAGGCGGTGGTGATCAAGCCGGATTTCGCCAAATACAAGGCCGAGAGCAAGCGCATCCTGGGCCTGGCCGGCGACCTGACGCCCCTGATCCAGAACCTGTCGCTGGACGAGGCCTGGATGGACCTGTCCGGCACCGAGCGCCTGCACGGCGCGCCGCCGGCGATCACCCTGGCGAAACTGCAGACGCGGATCGAGGCCGAGACCGGCCTGACCGTCTCCATCGGGCTGGCGCCCAACAAGTTCCTGGCCAAGATCGCCTCCGAACTGGACAAGCCGCGCGGCTTTTCAGTGATCGGCCGCGAGGCTGCGGCGTTTCTGGCGGGCAAGCCGGTGCGGATCCTGCCGGGCGTGGGGCCCGCCATGGTGGCCAGTCTGGAAAAGGCCGGGTATCGGACCGTGGGAGATCTGGCACGCACCGACCGCAAGGTGCTGGCCGACCGCTGGGGCGCGCAGGGCCTGCGGCTGTCAGAACTGGCGCAGGGGCACGACACGCGCGCCGTCAATCCCAACGAGGCGCGCAAGGCGATCAGCGCCGAGACGACCTTCAACGACGACCTCAGCCGCATCGACGATCTGGAGGACAAGCTGGCGCCCCTGTGCGAGCGCGTGGCCCGTCAGGCGCGCGCCGGGGCGGTCGCCGGGCGGGTGGTGACCCTGAAACTGCGCGGGACGGACTTCAAGATCGTCACCCGACGCCGCACCCTGCCCGTCGCCACCCAGACGGCCAGGACGCTGTTCCAGGTGGGCCGCGACCTTCTGTCGCGCGAGGCGACGGGAAAGCCCTGGCGGCTGATCGGGATCGGGATCGCCGACCTGATCGATGCGGACAGCGCGGCGGGAGACTTTTTTGCCGACGAAGAGCGAAAGGCGTTGGCCGGCGAGCGGTCCGTCGATGCGATTCGCGCCCGATTTGGCGCCGACGCCATGACCACCGGACGCATCCTGAAGGCCAAGGCCTCGCAACGGGAGCCCTGAGGCCTTATGTCTGCTGGAAATCACCCAACTGTCCCTCGAAACACCTGCCGGACGATTCAGCCCTTCCAAATGACGCCATCTTCCATATCTAATCGGACCGACGGGCGATCATCGCCCCGCCAGGAGCCACGATCATGAGCGAACGGAAGGATGGTGACACGGACACCGGCATTCGTTCGACCGTGATCACCCAGACCAAGCCGAAGACGCAGAAGCCTGCAATGTACAGGGTTCTGATTCTGAATGATGACTACACGCCGATGGAATTCGTCGTGTACGTACTTGAGCAGTTCTTCAACAAGTCGCGGGACGAAGCCACCCGGATCATGCTTCATGTTCACCAACACGGGGTGGGCGTCTGCGGGATCTTTACCTACGAAGTCGCGGAAACCAAAGTCGCCCAGGTGGTTGACGCGGCGCGACGACACCAGCACCCTCTCCAGTGCACCATGGAAAAGGACTAGAGGCATTTGCCTTCATTTTCCCGACAACTCGAAGAATCCCTGCATCGCGCTGTGGCGTACGCCAACCAGCGAAAGCATGAGTACGCCACGCTGGAGCATCTGCTCCTCAGTCTGATCGATGACGAGGACGCCACCGGTGTGATGAACGCCTGCGAGGTCGAGCTTCCGGCGCTCCGCACCACGCTCACCAACTATGTGGACAACGAGCTGCGCTCGCTGGTCGTGGACGACGGCGAGGACGCCAAGCCCACCGCCGGGTTCCAGCGGGTCATCCAGCGCGCGGTGATCCACGTCCAGTCGTCAGGCCGCGAGGAAGTCACCGGGGCCAATGTGCTGGTGGCCATCTTCTCCGAACGCGAGAGCCACGCCGCCTACTTCCTGCAAGAGCAGGACATGACCCGCTATGACGCGGTCAACTACATCGCCCACGGCATCGCCAAGAAGGCCGGCGCCAGCGAGGCCAAGCCCGTCAAGGGTGCCGACGAGGACGAGAGCAAGCCTGCCGCCAAGACCGCCGGTGAGGCCCTTGATGCCTATTGCGTCAACCTCAACGAGAAGGCCAAGCAGGGCAAGGTCGACCCGCTGATCGGGCGCATGTCCGAGGTCGAGCGCTGCATCCAGATCCTGTGCCGCCGCACCAAGAACAACCCGCTGCTGGTGGGCGACCCCGGCGTCGGCAAGACCGCTATCGCCGAGGGCCTGGCGCGCAAGATCATCAACAAGCAGGTGCCGGAAGTCCTGGCCGGCGCCACCATCTTCTCGCTCGACATGGGCGCACTGCTGGCTGGCACCCGCTATCGCGGCGACTTCGAAGAGCGCGTGAAACAGGTGGTCAAGGAACTGGAAGCCCACCCCGACGCTGTGCTGTTCATCGACGAGATCCACACCGTCATCGGTGCCGGCGCCACCTCGGGCGGGGCGATGGATGCGTCCAACCTGCTGAAGCCCGCCCTCGCCTCAGGGGCGCTGCGCTGCATGGGCTCGACCACCTACAAGGAATTCCGCCAGCACTTCGAGAAGGACCGCGCCCTGGTGCGCCGGTTCCAGAAGATCGACGTCAACGAACCCACGGTCGAAGACACCATCAAGATCCTCAAGGGCCTGAAGATCTACTACGAGGAGTTCCACAAGCTCCGCTACACCAACGACGCCATCAAGGCGGCCGTCGAACTGTCGGCCCGCTACATCACCGACCGCAAACTGCCCGACAAGGCCATCGACATCATCGACGAGGCCGGCGCCTCGCAGATGCTGGTGCCAGAGAACAAGCGCAAAAAGATCATCGGCATCAAGGAGGTCGAGGCTGTCGTCGCCAAGATCGCCCGCATCCCGCCAAAGTCGGTCTCCAAGACCGACACCGAGGCGCTGAAGCAGCTGGAAACCGACCTCAAGCGCGCCGTCTACGGCCAGGAAGAGGCCATCGACCAGCTGTCCTCGGCCATGAAGATGGCCCGGGCCGGCCTGCGTGACCCCAACAAGCCCATCGGCAGCTACCTGTTCTCCGGCCCCACCGGCACCGGCAAGACCGAGACGGCGCGCCAGCTGGCCCTGACCCTGGGTATCGAACTGCTGCGGTTCGACATGAGCGAATATATGGAGCGCCACACGGTCAGCCGCCTGATCGGCGCGCCTCCGGGCTATGTGGGCTTCGACCAGGGCGGCCTGCTGACCGACGCCGTCGACCAGCATCCGCACGCCGTCGTCCTGCTGGACGAGATCGAAAAGGCCCACCCGGATGTCTACAACATCCTGCTGCAGGTCATGGATCACGGCCAGCTGACCGACAGCAACGGCAAGAAGATCGACTTCCGCAACGTGGTCCTGATCATGACCACCAACGCCGGTGCCTCCGACGCCCAGCGCAACGCCATCGGCTTCGGCCGCGGCAAGCAGGAAGGCGAAGTCGAGGAGGCGCTGAAGCGGGTGTTCACGCCGGAGTTCCGCAATCGTCTGGACGCCGTGGTGCCCTTCAAGCCGCTGACCCAGGACATCATCCGCCAGGTGGTGCAGAAGTTCGTCATGCAGCTTGAGGCCCAGCTGGCCGATCGCCACGTCACCATCGAGACCTCCGACGACGCGGCCGACTGGCTGTCCAAGAACGGCTTCGACGAACTCTACGGCGCCCGGCCGCTGGCCCGCGTCATCCAGGAGCACATCAAGAAACCCCTGGCCGACGAGATCCTCTTCGGACGCCTGGTCAAGGGCGGCCACGTCAAGGTTGTGCTGCGCGACGGCAAGCTGGCCTTCGACATCGAAGGCGACGAGCGCGAAAAAGGTGCCCCGGTCATCGAAAGCCCGGAGCAGGAGCCGGAACTGGCGGGGTAGCGACCTCAAAAAATGGGTGTCATCCCAGTTTTGGCGCAGCCAAAGACCGGGACCCATAGACGCAAGCGGCGCACGTGGGTCTGCTGCGTCGACCCCGAGCCCTGTTCTCCAACGCCTGAGTGTATGGGTCCCGGTCTTCGCCTGCGGCGAAACCGGGATGACACCCTTGGGTGTGTTCGCGCTAGCTGATCTTCGCCGCGATCTCCGCCGCCAGCGCCTTCAGCTCGTCCATGTCCGCCATCCCCTGCCCGTGCCGCCCCAGCGCCACGCCGTCCCAGCGCGGGATGATGTGGAAATGCAGGTGAAACACCGTCTGGCCGGCGGGGGCGCCGTTGAACTGGGTGATCACCAGGCCGTCGGGCTTCAGCGCCGCGCGCACCGCCCGGGCCACCCGCTGCACGCCCAGCATCAGGGGGCCGATCCCCTCCGGTGCCTCGTCCAGAAAGTTGCGCGCGGTGGAGTGTTTCGGGATCACCAGGGTGTGGCCCCGGGCCTGGGGGAACACATCCATGAAGGCCAGGACGTGGTCGTCCTCATAGACCTTCACGGCGGGCATCTCGCCGCGCAGGATCTTTGCGAAGATGTTGCCCGCGTCGTAGGTTCCGTCCAGGCTCATGTCGCGCTCCCGATCTCGGCGCAGGCCTAGCAAATCTCCAGGGAGGACGAAATGCCCGCAGACAAGCCCTCCACGATGACCGCCCGTCAGGAAGCCTGGTTCGCCTCGATCGTCGAGAGCATGCAGCGCGAAACCGGCAAGACCCTCGAAGACTGGGTCGAGATCGCCCGGACCTGTCCCGAGACCAAACCGGGCGCCCGCAAGGCCTGGTTCAAGGCGACGCACGGGATCGGCACCAACCGCGCCAGCATCATCCTGGGCCGGGCATTTCCCGAGACCGCCCACTGGGCCAATCCGGATGATCTACGCGGCGCCATGTGGGCGGATGCGGGCGGGCGTCAGATCCTTGAGGCCGTGGAGGCCGCCGTGGCCGACCTGCCCGGCCTCGTCACCGCCCAGCGCAAGAGCTTCACCGCCTTCTCCCGGGAATTCCAGTTCGCCTCCGTGCGGCCCGCGAAGGGCGGCGGCGCGGTGCTGGGACTGGCGGTGGATCCGTCGGCCGACCCGCGCCTGACCCCGCCGGGGCGCGAGTCCTGGAGCGAACGGCTGAAGTCGGTGTTGGCTCTGGCGACGGCGGCGGAGGTGGATGCGTCGGTGAGCGCCCTGCTGAAGGAGGCTTGGGCGCGGAGTTGAACCTCACTTCTCTTGTTCGTCGTGGCCGGGCTTGTCCCGGCCACCCATGAACACCGAGCGGCCGATCCGCGCGTGGCCTGCGCCACCGCCAACCCTGTAGACTCTGAGATCATGGGTGGCCGGGACAAGCCCGGCCATGACGATCACGAATTTTGAGAGGCCTTGAACGGCGAGTATTCCTCCTCCAGCCACTCCATCTCCCGTTCCACCCCGGCGCGTTCCTGGGCCAGGAAGCGTTCGACCGGTTCGCGCAGGATCGGGTCGGCAATGTAGTGGGCGGAGTAGACGGGTTTCGGCAGGTAGCCGCGGGCGATCTTGTGCTGGCCCTGGGCGCCGGCCTCGACGCGCGGCAGGCCGTGGTTGATGGCCCATTCGATGGCCTGATAGTAGCAGAGCTCGAAGTGCAGGAACGGCACCTCCTCGACGCAGCCCCAGTGGCGGCCATAGAGGCAGTCGCCGCCGATCAGGTTCAGCGCGCCCGCGATCCAGCGGTCGCCGCGTCGGGCCATGATCAGCAGCACCTGGTCGGCCATCCGCTCGCCCAGCAGCGTGAAGAAGGCGCGCGTGAGGTAAGGCTGGCCCCACTTGCGGGCCCCGGTGTCCATGTAGAAGCCGTAGAAGGCGTTCCAGTGGGCCTCGGTGATGTCGGCGCCGGTCAGGCAGACGATCTCGGCCTGGGCCCCGGCGTCGCGGCGTTCGCGGCGGATGGTTTTGCGGCGACCTGAGGATAGCGCGCCCAGGAAGGCGTCGAAGTCGGCGTAGTCGCGGTTTTGCCAGTGATACTGCTGGCCCTCACGCAGGCCCATGCCGTGGACGCCCGCCCAGCGCCACTCGGCCTCGGTCAGGAAGTTGAGGTTGAGGCCAGAGGCGCCGTAGCGCTCACACAGCGTCAACGCGCCGCCCAGCAGCAGGGTCCTGGCCTCGCCCTCGTCGATGTCGGGCCGCACCAGCAGCCTTGGCCCCGTGGCCGGCACGAAGGGGGCCGCTGACAGCAGTTTCGGATAGTAACGCCCGCCTGCCCGCTCATAGGCGTCGGCCCAGGCGTGGTCGAAGATGTATTCGCCCTGACTGTGGGACTTCAGATAGAGCGGCATGACGGCGGCGACGCGCCCCGCCTCATCCTCGACGCTGATATGCTGCGGCCCCCAGCCGGTGCGCTCGACCGCGCAGTTCGCCTCTTCCAGGGCGTTCAGAAAGTCGAACCGGATGAAGGGGTTGGCGGCATAGGCGGGGTTGCCGGCGCAGGCGTCCCAGGGCTCGCGGCCAATGTCGGCGATCCGTCGGGAGACCTTGATCTCCGGCTTCAGGCTCACGCGGCGAAGCCTTCGAAGATCAGGTTGTCGCAACCGTCCTTGATCGCCTCCCACTGCGCCGGCTCGCGCACGGTCCAGGCCACGATGGGCATTCCCTCGGCCCGAAGCTGCGCGGCCCGGGCGCTGGGCAGCATGTCCAGCCCCAGAGCCAGGAAGTGCGGCCGGGCGATCTCCACATGCTCCAGATTGGCGAACGCCCGGCGCTGGGCCTCCGCCATCTGGGTCGCGCGATCATAGGAATAGCTGTCGAGTCCCCGCAGCACGCCGGGATAGCGATCAGCGAACCAGGCATGAGAGTAAGGATTGAAGCCAATCACGCAGAGTGGCCCGTTGTGATCGGCGATCGCCTCATGGACCCGCTGCTCCAGCGGCCCGACTTCGCCGTAGGGCGTCTTCAATTCAATGTGAACCATCGCCCGGTGGCCGATCAGCGCCAGGGTTTCGAGCAAGGTGGGGATACGCTCGTCGGTGCTGGCCAGCGACAATTCCTGCAGTTCTGTTGCAGTGCGGTCGCGAAGGCGGCCCTCGACGCCGGTCAGGCGGGCCAGCTTGTCGTCGTGGAACACCATCGCCTCGCCGTCCGACGACAGCTGGACATCCAGCTCAATGCCGTATCCGGCGCTGCAGGCGGCCTGAAAGGCGCCCAGCGAGTTCTCAGGTGCCCCTTCAGGCGACCAGAGCCCCCGGTGCGCGACGGGAGGATGAAACAGCAGATCCCAGGCCTCGCCGAAGCGTTGCTTCACGACAGGGCCACCACCGCGTCGACCTCGACAGCGAAGTTCATGGGCAGGCGGTAGACCCCTACCGCAGACCGCGCATGCCGCCCGGCATCGCCGAACACCTCGACCATCAGGTCCGAACAGCCATTCACGACCTTGGGAATCTCGAAGAAGCCGGGTCCAGCCTGGACAAACCCGCCCAGCTTGACGATGCGCGACACCCGGCCGAGGTCGCCATCACACGCCGCCTTCATCTGGGCCAGCAGGCTGAGACCACACAGGCGCGCCGCGCGGATGGCGGTTTCCAGGTCCACATCCTCGCCCACGACGCCACGAATACCGCCCGACGCATCCAGGGAAACCTGCCCCGAAATGTGGACAAGATCGCCCACGCGGACAAAGGGCACATAGTTGGCGACCGGTGCATTGGGCTTCGGCAACTCGATCCTGAGTTCAGCCAGGCGATGTTCGATGTTTGACATGGCCCGAAGTCTACCCGCCGTGCGCCCAAGACAAAAGGGCCGACCCTTACGGATCGGCCCCTTATCGTTACGCTTACGCTGACTGACGAGATCCTGCGGCGCTCACAGCACCGGGACCCCGCCTTTCCGGAACGCGGAAATGTTTAGCGGATCGCCTGGAGCTTTTCGACGGTCGCGGTGACGCGCTCGTTGAGGGGCTTCATGGATTCCTTGACCGAGGCCGAGAGGGTTTCGGACATCTTGCCGAATTCCGACATGTAGGTTTCCAGCGAGGTCTTGGCGAAGGCGGTCTGAAGTTCGACAACTTCCTGAATGCTCTTGGCGCCCGACAGCGACTTGGCGGCGGCGACCTGCGCGTCGAACATGGCCTTGGAGAACGCCATCGCCTGGGCGCCCAGGGTTTCGGCACCCTTGGCCGAGGCGGTCGCGGAGGCGACAACGGCTTCGAGGTTCTTCTTGGAGTGCGCGTTCATGTCGTTCATCGCGGCCAGGCTCTTTTCGATGCCGTCCTTGAAGGCGACGTTGGAGGCGGTGGCGAACTGTTCGACGGTCTTCTTGGCGGTGTCTGCGGCGGCGGCCATGGGTGGCTCCTTGAATGAGAAACGGGGGGACTGGTCGGTGGGGCAACAGGCCCCGGATCACTGACCGCCTTGTTTCATGTTGCAGTGCAGCAGTCAATCGCTATTGTGCAGTGCAACATTTTTGTGAAAGCCCGCTTTTCAGGCGCCGCGACGATTGATCGCGTTCAAACCTTGTTTACTCTCCTGAAAGGGTACGCCTGTCATGATAAGGGTTCCCGGGGCGTCAAAGTGGTCGCCCTCCATGTCTTTTGATTCGACGGACG
>JANNFM010000338.1:0-5307 GCA_031379795.1 Alphaproteobacteria bacterium | reverse complement strand
GATTCCCCGGGAAGACGAGCTCGAATCCCCCGTGCCGGTGGCTGCCCCCCTCCCAGACCTCCGCCCCCCCGGGGCCCCGGGCGCCCCGCTCGGCTGGATCGACGCGGGCGGATCTCTGCGCGTGGGGCCGGTGTCGGCGGGGTCGGAACCGGGGCCCGCCTGCTATGGCCGGGGCGGCACTCGGCCCACGATCACCGATGCCAATCTGGTGCTGGGCCGCCTTAGCCCGGACCTCAGCGGCAAGTTCTCTCTGGACCAGGCAGCCGCGCGCAAGGCCGTGGCGACACTGGCCAAGCCATTGGGCCTATCGGTCGAAGACTGCGCCGAAGGCATGATCCGCATCGCAACCGAGGCGATGGCGCAGGCGGTCAAAATCGTGTTGGCCTCGCGTGGCCGCGATCCGCGCGACTTTGCGCTTGCGAGTTTTGGTGGCGCAGGGCCGATGCATGCTTGCGCTGTGGCAGAGGCGTTGCAGACGCCTGCCGTGATCGTGCCGCGATATTCTGGCGTCGCTTCGGCCTATGGGGCGACACGCCTGCCGCTGAAACATGACGAAGAGGTGTTCCATTTCGCCACCTTCGGCCCTGAGGCGCTTCCACAGGTTCAGGGCCGCCTCGCCGCAATCGAAGGCCAAGCGGTGGCCGCCCTCGTCGCCCAAGGTGCGGCAGCAGCGGATGTACGGGTCACCCGCGTCATGCGTATGCGCTATGCCGGGCAGACCTTTGAAGTGGACGTGGAGCAGGACGCCACCGCCATCGCGGCTGGCGATACTGCCGCCTTGTCTGAGGCGTTTCATGCCACCCATGCCCGCGAATTCGGCGTGCGTTCTGACGATTTCGCCATTGAGATCGTGGCGCTGGCCGTGACGGCCGAGGCGCAGACGTGCGAACTCGGCGGGGCCGGTACGGACCCGCCGCCACCCACGTCATCCGTCCCGCCGGGAACGCGCCCCGTTTTCTTCAACGGAGCATGGACCGATGCGCCCGTCCTCACCACCTCCGCCACGCGCGCCGATATTGCAGGCCCCGCGATGATCGAGGACCCCCACACGTGTATCGTTGTGCCCCCCGGCTGGCGCGCCCGGTTCGACAACTATTTGAACTGCATTCTGGAGGTGCAGGCATGACCGCCGCCCAGACTCACGATCAAGCCCCCATCGACCCCGTCACCTTCGAAGTGCTGCGCAATACTTTCGAGTACGTCTGCGCGCGGATGACGCTGATCCTGAAGAAGTCGTCCTTCTCTCCGATCCTGTCCGAAAACCTCGATTTCTCGAACGCAATCTATGATCCCGACTTGCGGCTGATCGGGCAGACAGCGAACTGCCCGGTGCACCTAGCCGCCATGCATTTCAGCGTACAGGCCGTCGCGCGCAAGTTCGGCAAGGACGGGTTGAAGCCCGGCGATGTGGTGGTTCTGAACGACCCCTATGACGGTGGGACTCATATCAACGACGTGACGCTGACCATGCCAGTTTATGACGGCGAGCACCTGATCGGCTTTGCCGTCAGCCGTGGGCACTGGATGGATCTGGGCGGTGGCGGTCCTGGCGGGCAGGGCTTCGGGACCCATGTCGCGGGCGAGGGACTGCGCCTGCCGCCGCTAAAGCTTTACGAAGGCTACAGGCTGAATCCTGATCTTCTGGAGATCATGCTTCGCAACAGCCGCACGCCCCACTACATCAAGGGTGATCTGCAGGCCCATATGGGCGCGCTTCTGGCAGCGGAAGCGGAGTTGCAGGCCACCGCACGAAAATATGGCCGCGAGACGCTGTTGCGCGGTATGGGCGAGATGATCCGGTACACGGAACGCATTGTACGGGCGGCCATCGCCAACATTCCGGACGGCGAGTATCAGGCATCAGATTATGCCGACAGCGACGGAATCTCAGACGCCAAAGTCTGGGTCCGGCTGAAGCTGACCGTCAAAGGAACTGATATCCATGTCGATTTCACCGGCAGCGACTCTCAGGTGGCAGGCGCGATCAACTCGCCCTATGCCAATACCACGGCGGCGGTCTATACCGCGCTGCAGTTCTTTCTTGCGCCCGACGCGCCGCCCAATGCGGGCATGTTCGCGCCCATAACCCTCACCCTGCCCGATGATTGCTGGTTGAACGCCAAATGGCCGGCGCCGGTAGTGGGCTGCACTACCGTGACCTCGGGCAAGGTCCAAAGCGCCATTTGGCAAGCCATCGCTCAGGCCATCCCCGAACTCGCAATCGCGCCCACCTGCGCCGACGCCAACTGGTTCGTTGCCGCTGTGCGGGGACTAAGCGGGAGGATTGACGTGTTCTCCGACATTCCTGCCGGGGGCTGGGGCGGCACGCCTTACAATGACGGGTTGAACGTAACGCTCGACCCGTTGGGCAATTGCACCAACATGCCGGCCGAGGCGGCGGAGCTTCTCTATCCCGTACATGTCCTAGCCTTCGACTTGCGCCCCGACAGCGGCGGCCCGGGCCAGAACCGGGGCGGCCTGGGCGCGCGTTTCAAATTCCGTTTCATCGGTGGGGGCGAGCTCAGCATTGAAACCTCGCGCACCATTGAGGGTAGCCCCGGCGTGAACGGCGGCGGGTCCAGCCCGGTTCAGGTGCTGTTCCAGGAACGACCTGACGGTTCGCGCGAAGTGATCGGTGGGGTGCGTGCAGACGGCAGCTGGAAAAGCCCGCTTCTGTCGTCGCACCGCTTCGCACCCGGAGATGCGTTCGAGTTTCTCAGCACAGGCGGCGGCGGCTGGGGACCGGCCCTGACCCGCGATCCGTCCCGCGTGCTCGATGATGTGCTGGACGGCTACATCACCGCAGATCACGCCCGCGCGGCCTACGGCGTGGCCCTGACCCCGGATGGCCGGTCCATCGACGCCGCCGCGACGGCCACGCTTCGAAACCTCTGACATTCCTCACGAAAGACCGATCATGAACCACGACGTTTTCATCACCTGCGCCGTGACGGGCGCAGGGCCAGGCCCGAAAAAGAACCCGCATGTGCCGGTGACCCCCGAACAGATCGCCGCCGACGTGCTGGCCGTGGCCGAGGCGGGCGCCGCCATTGCCCATGTCCATGTCCGTGACGTTGAGACGACCGAGGGCAGCCGCGACACGGCGCTATATGCCGACGTGTTGGAGCGGGTTCGCGCCGTCAACCAGAGCATCATCGTCAACTTCACCGCCGGGATGGGTGGCGATCTGATGATCGGCGCGGAAGACCCGCTGAAGCCGGGGCCGGGCACTGACCTTGTGACGCAGGAGGAGCGACTGGTCCATGTGGACCGCCTGCGCCCCGACATCTGCACGCTCGACTGCGGCAGCTACAACGTGGGCGAGGGGAACCTTGTCTATATCTCCACCGTCGAACAGATCCGCCACGGGGCCGAGTTGATCCGCGGCTATGGCGTCAAGCCCGAGCTTGAGGTGTTCGACCTCGGCCACCTTGACCTGGTGATGAAGATGATCGGAGAGGGGGCCTTTGCCGCGCCGCCGATGATCCAGTTCTGCCTTGGCGTCAGCTACGGCGCGCCTGCGACCACCACGGCGATGAAGGCCATGGCCGATGCGGTGCGCGGCACCGATGCGGTCTGGTCGGCCTTTGGCGTCGGTCGGATGCAGATGCCGATGGTGGCGCAAGCCGTGCTTCTGGGTGGCAACGTCCGCGTGGGGCTGGAAGACAACATCTGGCTGGAGCGCGGCGTGCCCGCGACCAACGTGGCGCTCGTCCAGCGCGCCCGCACCATCATTGAATCGATGGGGGCAAAGGTCATGTCGGTCGCCGCAACGCGCGACAGGCTGGGCCTGAAATGACCGGGCGGCTGCAGGGCAAGCGGGCCATCGTTACCGCCGGGGCGGCAGGCATCGGCCGCGTGATCGCGCAATCGCTGATGGCCGAAGGCGCAAAGGTCGCCGTCTGCGACATTGATCAGTCGGCGCTAGGCGCATTTACCGCAGCAAACCCCGGATCGCTCGCCCTGCCCTGCGATGTGGGCAACCCCGAGGCGGTCGCGCAAACGCTGCAGGGCATGCTCACCCATCTGGGGGGCATTGACATTCTGGTGAACAACGCAGGGTCGGCCGGCCCCACGGCGGGGATCGAGGATGTCTCGCCCGCCGACTGGCTGCGCACGATGGATGTGAACCTGACCTCGCAGTTCCTGTTCACGCGCGGGGTCGTTCCGCACCTCAAGGCACAAAAGTCCGGCTCAATCGTCAACATGTCCTCGGCGGCAGGGCGGCTCGGCATGCCGATGCGCACACCCTATGCGGCGGCGAAATGGGCGGTGATTGGTCTCACGCAATCGCTGGCGATGGAGCTTGGCCGCTTCAACATCTGCGTCAACGCCATCCTGCCCGGCTCGGTGCGGGGCGACCGGATGAACCGGGTGATGCAGGCCCGCGCCGCGGCCACCGGCCTGAGCAAGGCTCAAGTCGAGGCGGAAGAAGTCGCCGCCATCTCGATGGGCCGGATGATCGACCCGGACGAGATCGCCGACATGGTGGTCTTCATCTGTTCCGACAGCGGCCGGTCCATCTCGGGCCAGTCTCTGGGTGTCTGTGGCAACACCGAAATCCTGCGATAGCCACCCCGCACAATGCAATGAAAACAGGGAGAACGTGATGAGATTCAAGATACAGACACTCGGCGCAGCGGCGGTTCTTGGCCTGATGGCCACGGCCAGCTTCGCGCAGGACAGCACGATCAAGGTGGGCGTGGTGCAGCCGCAATCGGGCGAATGTGCCCAGTGGGGCGTGCCGATCACCCGGGGCGTGGAAATCTGGGCTGACGAGTTCAACGCTGCTGGCGGTATCAAGGACGCGACCGGCACCGCCCACAAGATCCAGGTCACCGGATATGACAATGAATGCTACACCGCCGGGGGCGAGTTGACCGCTTTCCGTCGCGCGATCCTAGACGACGGCAACCAGATCATCCTGCAAACCTTCACCCCGGCCTCGCGCAAGGCGGTGGCGGAGATGACTACTGAAAACAAGGTGTTGGCCACCAGCTATGGCGCTGGCTTCCTTGGCAAGGACTACCCTTACCTGATGGGGTCAGTGACCGGCTCGCCCGCCTCCTACATGTACCTCGTCAGCCACCTTCTGGAGACGCGGCCCGATATCAAAAAGGTCGCCATCGTCACCACCGACAACTCCTTCGGTCAGGCCGCCCGCGCCTTTTACCGCGCCGGGATCGCGCCCTATGCTGACCGGGTCGAGATCGTGTTCGACAGCCCCTACGACCCCGCCATGGCCAATGACATGCTGGGTCTGGCGACCCCCATCGCCGCCGCAGCGCCTGACTTGATCGTGGAACT
>JANNFM010000333.1:0-7080 GCA_031379795.1 Alphaproteobacteria bacterium | reverse complement strand
GTTCAGCGCCCTTGTCTGCTTCGGTTACGGGGTCGAAGCCGTCATCAAGCTTGTTGTCGAGGCCGTGATCGCCCCGGAAAAGCGGAAGAATGGCGCCGGCAGCGGCGCGGTTGAGTTCAACCAGGAATGCGTCAAGGTCATCCAGGCGGGCGCGGTCAAGGCTCATGCCTCGCTCTATCCTGCGGCGCGGGCCTGGAAGGAAGAAAAATTCAGCGAACCGAAGCCTTAGGCTTCCAGTTCGCCGTTCATGGCCTTGGCGAGATCCAGCAGACGACGACGCGGACGTTCGGCCAGCTGGTAGTAGGCATGGATCAGGTCCTGGGTTTCCTTGCTGGCCATCGTGTCGCTGGACGACCCTTCGCCATCAAGCTCAAGATGCTCGCGCTGATCGCGGGTAAGGCCCTCGTAGAAATAGCTGATCGGAACTTCCAGAATGTCGGCGAGTTGCCACAGACGGGCCGCAGACATGCGGTTCGACGCGCATTCGTACTTCTGAATCTGTTGAAAGCGCACGCCGCAGGTTTCGGCAAGCTCTTGCTGGGTAAGCCCCAGAAGGCGCCGCCGCCGACGAAGGCGCCGACCAAGATGGATGTCGATCTCGTCCATGGTTTCCCCGGCCATCAAGTCCAATCGTCCCGCTGCGGGACTCAGTGGATCGGGCATCGCAATTCCCACGCCAGGGCCTCCATTGCCGAAAGTGCATTGCCACGCCAAAGAAGGCAGGATGGCGACGCTTAACCATTCATACGTGTCAAAAATTGTTTGGATGCTTGAGGCGTGCCTGTTTGGTGCGGTTTCTGCTGCTGCGCGCAGCGTTCCTGTGGATTCCGCTTCAAAATTCGGGGCTTGGCTGTTTCCGCGCCTGGGACCTCTGACGCCCGCGCATCGCGTCGCGGCGCGCAATCTGCGGCTGGTTTTTCCCGAGGCCAGTGACGCCGAGATTAACCATCTGCTGCGCGCACAGTGGGCAGAGCTGGGGCGGACAGCGGCCGAGTACACGGTGCTGGATCGCATCGTCGCCGATCCCGGGCGGGTGCAGGTCGAGGGCGCAGAGCGTCTGGCCGCCATCGCGGCGGGCGCGGGGCCGGTGGTGTTCATTTCCGGCCACTTCTCGAATTTTGAGCTGATGCCGGCGGCGATTATCAAGGCCGGCGTTGATTGCCAGATCACCTATCGGGCGATGAACAACCCGATCGTCGACCGGATGGTTCGCGAGAACCGGTTCCGCTACGGTGTGCGCCTGTTCGCGCCCAAGGGCCTGGATGGCGCGCGCGAGCTGATGCGCGGTCTGGGGCGCGGCGAGTCCGTGGCCCTGATGAACGACCAGAAGTTCAATGGCGGTATTGCGGCGCCGCTGTTCGCTCATCTCGCCCACACCGCACCAGGTCCGGCCACGTTCGCGCTGCGGTTCGGGATCCCGATCCAGCCCATGAGCGTTCAGCGGGTCGGCGACACGGCGCGGTTCAAGGTCATCGTCCATGAGCCGATCGTCCTGGCCGACACCGGCGACCGGACCGCGGACATTGAAACCGGCGTGCGCCGCATCAACGCCTTCATCGAGGATCGCGTTCGGGCACGGCCCACCGAATGGTTCTGGGTGCACAAGCGCTGGCCCGGTGAGATGTATCGGGATTGAGCTGTGGTTCGCTCGGGAGCCCTTGTGCCATGCGCGCCAGCCGGCGGCCTGTAAAGCATTGTAAAGCCGAGATACCGATCACGGTTCGCCACGATCTTCGGGCGTGCTGATCACCCTCGAGGAAGAATCCTAGCCCCGCGTTTCTTGCCAACGCTTCAGCGCCTCAGCCGGCCCGGAGTAGGCTTCCTGAAGCTCGGCGCTCCAGTAGCGCAGTTGCTGCAGCGGCACCTTCTGGCCGGTGACGGCGCAGACCACATAGCGGCCAGGCTTCAGCACGGCGAAATCGCCGTCGCCATAGTGCAGTTTGGCCAGGTCGTTAGCGCCTAGGGCGCGGTCGTGAGCGTTCATGGCATTTACTCTAGCGCGCTCGCCGCGGTCAGAACAACTCACCCTGCGGGGGTGGCTCCTGCGTCCGCCGGGGTCGGACGGGTTTAGCCGGTGCTGGCGGGTGTTGGCCGGGATCGCCATCGATCACCGCCTGACGCGTTGTCCGGTCACCGAAGGTGATGGCCACGGGCTCTCCCGCGACCAGTCCGGCCCCGGCGTGGACCAGAGTGCCGTCCGCCCGGGCCACCCGTGCAAAGCCGCGCTGGAGCGGGCGATCAGGATCGACGGACGCGTGTAGCTTGGACAGACTTTGCAGGCGCTCCGACAGGCGCTCCAGACCCCGCCGCATTGAGGGCCGAAGCCTTGCGGTGAGACTGTCGAGCCGCGTCGTCTGAACCGCCTGCGGGCGTTGCAGCAGCAGAGGCGACAGCCGCGAGGCCACGCGCACCAGTTCGCGTTCATGCACCGCCGCATTGCGGGCCAGCCCGGCGCCCAGCTTGCCCGAGATGATGTCGAACCGCTGCTCGGCCAGCCGCAGTAGGTCTGGCACGCGCTTCAGCGCCCGGTCTGCGGCCTCGATCCGGCCCCGACGGTCGGCGACCATGCGTCCGCCGCTGCGGTGCAGGCGGGAATTGAGATCGGACGTGAGGGCCTTCAGTTCCGCAAGGACCGGCGTAGCCATCTCCGCCGCGGCGGTCGGCGTCGGCGCGCGGCGGTCCGAGACGAAATCGATCAGGGTGGTGTCGGTCTCGTGGCCCACGGCGCTGATCAGCGGGATCGGGCACTCCGCGACCGCCCTGGCCAGCGCCTCGTCGTTGAACGCCCACAGGTCCTCCACCGACCCGCCGCCCCGCGCCACGATCAGCACGTCCGGCCTCGGCACCGGCCCAGACCCGTCCAGCGATGCGAACCCCCGGATCGCGGCGGCCACCTGGGCAGCAGCAGCGTCGCCCTGCACCACCACCGGCCACACGATCACCCGGCAGGGCCAGCGGTCGCGAATGCGGTGCAGGATGTCGCGGATCACCGCCCCGGTCGGGCTGGTGATCACACCGATCACGGCGGGCATCGAGGGCAGGGGCTGCTTGCGCGACGGCTCGAACAGCCCTTCCGCAGCCAGCTTGGCCTTCAGCCGCTCCAGCTGTGCCAACAGGGCGCCGATCCCCGCCGGCTCCATGGTCTCGATGACGATCTGATAGCGCGATCCTTGCGGATAGGTCGTGATCTTGCCGGTGACAATCACCTCCAGCCCCTGCTCGGGCCGGACCTGAAGCCCCCGCACCTGGCCTTTCCAGACCACGCCATCGATGGCGGCGCGCTCGTCCTTGATGGTCAGATAGACATGGCCGTTGGAATGGTGCGTAACCTTGGAAAGCTCGCCCCGCAGACGCACAAACCCATAGGCGTCCTCCAGCGTCCGCTTCAGCGCAAAAGCCAGTTCCGAGACGGAATAGGGCTTGGCGTTGCCGGCTTCATCGATGGTCGGGGCGACGTCGGTCATCGGCGACAGGCTAAGGCTGCCCGCTCAGGGTCACAATGACGATCTCCGGCGGGGCCCGGAATCTCACGGGTAAGATCGACGTGCCGACCCCGCCGGTGACGAACAGCTTGCGGCCGCCGTCATCGTAGAGGCCACAGGGCCAGCGGCGCGAGCCGGGCGAGGGGACGATGGGTCGGCCGATCCAGGGCAGGTTCACCTGACCACAGTGCGAGTGCGCCGCAATGGTCACGGCGACGCGCGAAGGGACATCGGCAAACGGGTCCGGCCGGTGGGTCATCAGGATGACCGGCTCGCCGGCGGTGACGGCGCGCAACGCCGAATCGACCGAAGGCGTGGCCCGCTCGGAATCGTCGTCGGCCAGCCCCGCGACCCAGAACGCGGTGCCTCCTCGCGTGATCCGCACGGCCTGATTTTCCAGCACCACGACGCCCGCGCGGCGAAGCTCGGTCTCGACTGTCGGGCCATCGTACCACCAGTCATGATTGCCCAGTACGGCCACCCGGCCCAAGGCGGCGGGTATCCGGCCCATCGCCGCCAGACCCCGGGCGATCCCGGCCCGGTCGGTGTCATCGCGCGCGGCCATCGGCGCATGCCCACCGACATAGTCGCCGACCAGCAGGACCAGATCGGGCTGCTCCTGACCCAGCCTTGCCGCGATGGATTCCGCGCGCCTTGCCGGCATATGCGGTGCGCCGACGTGGGTGTCGGACAGCACGCCCAGTCGCAGCGGTGGTCCCGTCCAGGCTGCGCTCTCAATCGATATCCGCCGAACCACCAGCAACTCCGGCTCGACCAGGAAGGCCCAGACACCAAGGCCGTACAGGATCGCGGCGTTGACGAAGCCAAAGATGGCGAGCGGGTGTCGACGTCGACGCAAAAACCAGATGGCGCCCAGCGGTCCCAGAACTGCGCCGGTCCAGGCGATGAGCATCAGCATGGCAGCCCCGCACAAAGAGAAAGGGACGCATCCGGCGCCTCAGATGACAGCTGCCACCTCGGCTCCAGACACGCCCCCCATCCCCAACGGATTGGTCGTCCGCGCAGTCTGGCGGAACTCAGATGTAGCGGCGTAGGCTCCGGGCCAGTTCGGCGGCGCCAGACTTTTTCTTGGTCTGGACCGGTTGATAGGCAATCGAGGCGTGCTCGTGGCAGTACGGGCCGGTCTCTTCCGAGCGGCGACCACAGAAGGTGAAGTTGTCCAGCGACGGGTCGCCGATTGGCCACTTGCACATGTGGGCCCCCAACGTCAGCACCGTCGCGGTACCCGGGCGCTCGTCGACATAGCGCACCGGCGTCGGTGGAACGGGCTGGGACGCCGAGACTGGCTCGGCGATCCGGCGCGGCGCGGACGGCGCAGCCACGGCGGCGCGAGCGGGACGGGGCGCCTTGAACGTCGTGCGCTGCGGCTTTGACGGCGTCGCGCGTCCCGACAGGCCCAGCCGGTGGACCTTGCCGATCACCGCATTGCGCGTGACCCCGCCCAGCTGTTTGGCGATCTGGCTGGCGGACAGGCCGTCCTGCCAGAGCTTTTTCAGAAGTTCGACCCGTTCGTCGGTCCAGCCCATGGTCTCGCCTCCCAGCCACCGGCGCGCATCAGGCGCTGCCGGGATCAACATCTTGTGTCGCCGAGTGATCTCGTCGCTCACCAACCACCATCAGTAGTAAACAACTCCTTAAGAGCCACAATAGGCGCCAACGTGATCATCCACAGGAACTAGATGTTGAGTCGCGGCAGAGGGGTCTTGCGCCCCGGGCGCGCGCGGCGCAAATCTCGGCCATGCGAGACATGCCCAACGCCGAAACCGTCCTGCCCCCGCAACCGCGCGTCTATCAGGGCGTGAACTGGGAGGGGCTGAAGACCCTCTATTTCCGCGAGATCCGCCGCTTCATCAAGGTGGGCACCCAGACCCTGGCCGCGCCGGTGGTCACGGCGCTGCTCTATATGCTGGTGTTTGTGGTGGCGGTGGGCGGAGGGCGTGAGGTGCACGGCGTGGCGTACGGGACCTTCGTGGCACCCGGCCTGATCATGATGCAGATCCTGTCGAACGCCTTCGCCAATTCCTCATCCTCCCTGCTGCAGGCCAAGTTCAATGGCCTGATGGGCGACTTCATGACCCCGCCGCTGACGCCCGGAGAGCTAGCGGTCGGGTTCGGCGCCGGCGCGGCGACCCGCGGCATCGTGGTGGGACTGGTTACGCTTGTGGCGGTGATGCCCTTCGCGCGGCTGCCGGTGGCCCAGCCCTGGGCGGTGCTCTATTTCGGGATCGGCGCGGCGCTGATCATGGCTTTTATCGGCATCATGGCCGGACTGTGGGCCGAGAAATTCGATCACATGGCGGCGGTGACCAACTTCGTGATCATGCCGATGACGTTCCTTTCGGGAACCTTCTATCTGGTCGAGAAGCTGCCCGAGCCCTTCCGCAGTGCCAGCCACTACAATCCGTTCTTCTATCTGATCGACGGATTCCGATACGGATTCACCGGCATGGCCGACAGCTCGATCACCATCGGTGTCGTGATGACCGCGGTGCTGGTTCTGGGCCTGGGGTGGGTCTCCCTCTGGATGTTCCGCACGGGCTACAAGATCAAGACTTAGCTGTCGGGAAAATGCGAGGCGATTGACTTCGTCACAATCCGAGACGAAAACGCCAAGCCTTCCGGTCCCCGCTGCCCAGCGCGCGGGGACGCTTCCATTCTGGAGGGTCTTTCAGTGGCCGATCAGTCCGCGCCGCCTGTTCCCAGCGATCATATTATGGGTGTCTATGCCCGCACCCCGCTGGCGTTCGAGCGAGGCGAGGGCGCGCGTCTCTACACCACCGATGGCGAGGCCTATCTGGACTGCATGGCCGGTATCGCGGTGACCGCGCTGGGCCACAGCCACCCCAAGCTGATCCAGGCGGTGAAGGATCAGGCCGAGAAGCTGTGGCATACGTCCAACATCTTCACGATCCCCAACCAGGAGAAGCTGGCGACGAAGCTGACGGACGCGACGTTTGCAGACGTGGTGTTCTTCACCAACTCCGGCGCCGAGGCCATCGAGTGCGCCATCAAGACCGCGCGCAAATATCACTGGGCCAGGGGAAACCCTGAGCGCATCGACATCATCGGCTTTGATGGTTCCTTCCACGGCCGGACGCTGGCGGCGGTCAATGCGTCTGGCAACGCCAGCTATCTGGAAGGCTTCGGCCCGCAGATGCCGGGGATCGTGCATCTGCCATATGGCGACCACGAGGCGCTGAAGGCCGCCATCGGGCCCACCACGGCGGCGATCATCATCGAACCTGTCCAGGGCGAGGGCGGCGCCCGATCTCTGCCGGACGTCTGCATGCGCGGCCTGCGCCAGCTGTGCGATGAGGCGGGCATCCTGCTGATCTACGACGAGATCCAGTGCGGCCTGGGCCGGACGGGCAAACTGTTCGCCTATGAGTGGGCCGATGCGCCGCCGGACATCATGGCGGTCGCCAAGGCGCTGGGCGGCGGGTTCCCGGTGGGCGCGTGTCTGGCCACAGCGGCGGCGGCGGCGGGCATGACGCCGGGCTCCCACGGCTCCACCTACGGCGGCAACCCGCTTGCCATGGCTGTTGGACTGGCCTCGCTTGAGGAACTGGTGAAGCCG
>JANNFM010000324.1:0-3293 GCA_031379795.1 Alphaproteobacteria bacterium | reverse complement strand
CCACGGGCTCTCGCCGCCCCACCTGGCGGGGGTCGGCGTCGCGCTGCTGCTGCTGGCGGTCAGCATCTTGACCGGCAAGGCCGCGGCGAACCTCGAGGTCGCCTGGGCCTTCGCCATGCCGAAGACCTCAGGCATCCGGGGCCAAGGCGTCGTCGTGGGGTCGACCCTGTTCTATCCGGCCAGCCAGGCGGGCTATTTGCTGGCCCTGGATACCCGCAGTGGCTGCGTCAAATGGGCGACTGCCATGCCCTCGAACCAGCGCGCCAGCCTGGCCTACGGCAGGCTGGGCCCGAAGGGCGTCATGGGTCTTGTGGGCGGCGATGCTTCCGGCCACTTGACGGCGTTCGACGCGGCGACCGGCAAGGTCGTCTGGCGGGTCGATCCGCGCCACGACAAGCAGGTACCCATCTCGGGGACGCCATTGTTCGCGGGCGACAAAATCCTGGTGCCGATCTCGGCGGCCGACGTGGGCCTGGCCATGCGCACCAGCTACGCCTGCTGCAAGACCCATGGGGCCATCGTCGCCGTCAGCGCCAAAGACGGCAAGCCCCTGTGGACCTGGCACACCATGCCGGATGCCAAACCTTTGGGTCGCAAGAATGCGATCGGGACCGAAATGTTCGGACCCTCGGGCGCGCCCATCTGGTCCAGTCCCTCGGTCGATCTGAAGAAAGGCGTGGTCTATACGGCCACCGGTGAGGCGAACTCGCCGCCCGACACCGGAATATCTGATGCGCTGGTCGCCCTTGACCTCGCGACGGGCAAGCAGAAGTGGGTGTTCCAGGCCCTGGCCAATGACATCTGGCACATGGGTTGCCCCGTGGGGCCGCCCGCCGCGGGCACGAAGGTCAACCCCAATTGCTTCTTCGCTGGCGACGGCGGCGTTCTGAAGGACCATGACTTCGGCGCCGGTCCGGTGATCTGGCGCGGCAAGGGTCGCGAATACATTCTGGGCGGACAGAAGTCGGGCGACGTCTGGGCGTTGGACGCAGCCACTGGCAAGTTGGTCTGGCGTCAGACGTTCGGCAAGGGCACGACCCTGGGCGGCGTCCACTGGGGCATCGCCACCGATGGCGTTCGCGTGTTCGCCCCTATCGCCGATCCCAATGTACCGGCCCCGGTCAATGCGGCAGGCCTCTACGCCATCGACATCGCCAGCGGCAAGGTGGCCTGGTCCTGGAAGGCCACGCCGGATTGCGCCAACGGGCGTCAGACGCGCGTGCCGATTTGCGCGGGCAAGTTCGGCCTGTCAGCGGCCCCCCTGGTCGTCGACGGGGCTGTGATCGCAGGCGGGCTGGATGGGCGGCTCTATGTGTTCGATGCGCGGAGCGGCAAGCTGTTGGCGACCCATGACACGGCTGTGGCGTTTGACACGGTGAACAAGATCAAGGGCGCCGGCGGCACCATCGATGCAGCCGGACCATTTGCCGGTGACGGCATGATCTTCGTTGGATCCGGTTATTCGTCGTTCGGCCAGGTGGGCGGCAACGTGCTGGTGGCCTATCGAGCGAAAAAGTAGACGCCCATTGAACTAAGGCTCAGTCGGGCTTGACGATCCCGTCCCAGAACTTCTTGGCCTTGCCGGTGAACCCGGCGGCCTTGGGGTGCTGGGCGTCGCCATAGAGGCCGGCTAACTCGCGCATCAGTTCTTTCTGGCGTGCGGTGAGCCTGGTGGGCGTTTCGACGAACAGTTCCACAATCAGATCGCCGCGTTCGCGAGACCTGAGGGAGGGCATGCCGCGTCCCTTGACCCGGATGGTCTTGCCGGTCTGGGCCCCCTCGGGAACCTTGACCGCGATCCGGCATTCGCCGTCGCAATCCTCGCCGCCCATCAGGCAGGGCGCCTCTATGTCACCCCCAAGCGCCGCAGTGCTCATGGGCACAGGCACGGTGCACAACAGGTCCAGGCCGTCCCGCTCGAACAGCTCGTGCGGGGTCACGGACAGGAAGATGTAGAGATCCCCGCGCGGCCCGCCACGTGTGCCCGCGTCGCCCTCGCCGGACAGGCGGATCCGCGAGCCGTCGTCGACCCCGGCCGGAATGCGCACCGACAATGTCCGCTCCGTGCGGACCTGGCCGTGTCCCCGGCAGGCGCTGCAGGGATCGGAAACCATCTGGCCCGCGCCACCACAGCGCGGACAGGCCCGCTCAATTGAGAAAAAGCCCTGGCTGGCGCGCACGCGGCCCTGGCCGTTGCAGGTCGTGCACTGGACCGGGCTGGTGCCGGGTTTGGCCCCGGTGCCTTGGCAGGGCTCGCAGGTCAGGGTCGCTGGCACTGCGATTTCGACCTCGGACCCGGCAAAAGCCTGCTCCAGGCTGATTTCCAGATCAAATCTCAGGTCGGCACCGCGGGCTGGACCGCCGCGCTGGCGTCCGCCGCCGCGTCCGCCGAAAATGTCACCGAACACCTCGTTGAAGATATCGTGGACGTCGTGGAACTGGCCACCCCCGCCACCACCGCCCTGGCCGTTGACGCCGGCATGGCCGAACCGGTCATAGGCAGCCCGCTTCTGCGCATCCGACAGGATCGAATACGCCTCGTTGATTTCCTTGAAGCGCGCTTCAGCGTCTTCGCAGCCCCCGTTGCGGTCGGGGTGGTGCTCCATCGCCATCTTGCGGAAGGCGGCCTTCAGCTCGCCGGCATCGCTGCCGCGCTCCACGCCAAGGACTTCGTAATAGTCACGCATATGACGTCAGACGCCCGGTTGTCTTGAGGGTGGAAGTGGGTGGGTCGCCGCCCGTCCGCAAGGCTTAGTCTCTTGTGGACGGGCGCGCCAACTTTACGCCGACTTCTTCTCGTCGCCGTCGACTTCCTCGAACTCGGCATCGACCACATCGTCAGATGCCGCGTCGGGCTCATCGTCGCCGGCTTCGCCCTCAGCCTGCTGGGCCTTGTACATAGCCTCGCCCAGCTTCATGGACGCCTGGATCAGGGTCTGGGTCCGGGTCGAGATGGCTTCAGCGTCGCCCGAGTCCAGAGATCCCTTCAGGTCGTCAATCGCGCCCTGGATGGCTTCCTTGTCCTCGACCGACACCTTGTCGCCGTGCTCGGCCAGGGCTTTTTCGGACGAATGCAGGATGGCGTCGGCCTGGTTCTTGGCTTCAACTGCGGCTTTGCGCTTTTCGTCGTCGGCCTTGTTGGACTCGGCCTCCTTCACCATCGCGTCAACGTCAGCATCCGAGAGACCGCCGTTGGCCTGGATGCGGATCGACTGTTCCTTGTTGGTCGCCTTGTCGCGGGCCTGGACGTTGACGATGCCGTTGGCGTCGATGTCGAAGGTGACCTCGACCTG
>JANNFM010000317.1:0-2380 GCA_031379795.1 Alphaproteobacteria bacterium | reverse complement strand
GCTTCGGTGCCGCCGGTGCGGCTCTGCGTCGGCGCAGGGCGGTCGTTGCGGCCTGAAATCGCGCCTGACGTTCCCGCGCTGCCGGTCTGCGCCACCGGCAGCGTTTCCAATCTGTGGCGCGTCCTTGTCGGTCGCCGTTGGCGCGCCAATAAAGACCATAGAAACACCGCCGACTCCGGATTTCCATGGGTGCACCTGGCAACGGGATAGCCATGACCGACCACGGCCCCTTGCGAACTGGCTCGCCTGGCCTCTCGGCAGGTCAAGCGCGTCGTCAACAGGAACTGGAGTGAGAATAAAGGTGCGATTTCAATCGGCGGCGTGCCTTGCCAAAGCAAGCGTCGGCCTCGTCGAACCATAGAAGCCGGTCGCGCCGCACGCATCGGTCGAAGATGCGGCCGCCCACCCAGAATCCTGTGTGGGCCACAACAGACAAAAGGCGTAACGGCTCATAGGTACTAGCAAGAAGATTTCAAAAAAGCTGTCCCAGACCTGACAGACCCCGCCGACAACATCCTGGAAAACTCTGTTCGTTACGATGAAGGAGTATGAACATCGGCTACCTCTTTTCCGTAAGAAGCGCGCGGCTGGTTTCTATGGGCCGCGCGCTCCTGGCTGTGTTCATGGTGATCTCGGCCCTGCTGGGACCGCGGGAAACGTGGCCGCTGTCGGAATTTCTGATTGCGGGCAACCTCGTCTGGGCTGCGATCGTGTTTGGCGTCGCGCACACGCGACGGGGCGTGTACGACCTCCTTCGGGTCGCTGCCCCGATATCCTCCGTAGATTTCATCATTTACACTGCGCTTTTCTACGCCACCAGCGGTGCGGATAGCCCCTTCTTCAGCCCGTTTATCGTCCTCATCCTCGCCGCCACCATCCAGTGGGGGGCCCGTGGGGCGCGAATCATGGGCGCGCTCGCGCTGGTCGCCCTGCTGCCGGCAGGCTGGCAGGCGCTCTTTGGGATCGACCAGGACAGCGGCTCGACCCAAATGTTTGTCCTGCGTTTCGGCTACACCGGTATCATCACTGTTTTGCTCGCGGCATTCGGCGGTCATCTGGAGCGGGTCGTTCAGGAGTTGTCGCGCCTATCGGTCCCATTCGGCGAGGAAAGCGACGATAGCGGACCGCCGGTACAAGCCTGCCTCCTCCATGCCCTGGCCGTGTTTCGCGCCCAGCGCGGAGTACTGCTGCTGGCAGACGAAGACGAACCCTATGCGACGCTGTTCCTGCTTGAGGGAACCAGGATGTCGACCCGACAGGTCTCCGATGGGGATATGCGATGGATCCACGCGGATCTCGAGTCCAGCGCATTCCTGCTTGATAGCCATAGCCGCACCACAGTGTCGCGCAGTCGGCGTGACGTCTGGCCGACGCCGCTCGGGCCGTTATCGGCGCACTTCGCGGAAGCCGGGCCCTTTGAGCGCGCCCTTGTCATTCCAGCGTGTACCCAGACGATGAAGTCATGGGTCATCGTCCTGGACCACCTGGAACCCGCCGCAGAGGATCTTTCCGTCGGTGCCATGGTCGGCGCGCAGGTTTCGGTCGCGTTGGAGCGATGGGACTCCCAGCGAAGCCGCAGAGCGGCATTCGCTGCGGAGGAGCGTATACGCCTTGCCCGTGATCTCCACGATGGCGTTCTGCAGTTCCTGGCTGGAGCGGGACTCCAGATGGACGCGTTGGTGGCCGACCGGCGCCTCGACGCGGTCCTGCGCACTCGCGTGGATGGATTGCGGCGAAGCTTCACCGATGAGTCCTTCGAGCTGCGCAGCTTCATTTCCACCCTGCGGCCGGCGCGCCACGGGGCTCCGGATCGCTCGCTCGGCGTCGAATTGCAGGAACTCGCGGATCGACTGTCGCGACATTGGTCCATCAGTGTCGAGACCGATATCCGCCAGGATGATATCAAGGCTCCTTCCGATATGAGTTACGACCTCTCCCGGATCGTTCGAGAAGCGGTGGCGAACGGGGTCCGGCATGGTGGCGCGCGTCGGATCACGATAAGGGCGGAAGCCGAGGAAGGTCGGCTGCATTTGTCGGTCGAGGATGATGGCCGCGGCTTTCCTGGCGACACCGCGGCGCCCGACGGCGAGCACGATCAGGACGCGGTCGTAGTACCCCGAACGCTCGGCGAGCGTGTCCGCGCGCTTGGCGGCACCATAGAGGTCTTGTCAACGGAGAAGGGCGCACGCGTATTGATCGACTTGCCCTTGCACGCATAATGCCAACAGTTTTCATCGCTGATGATCATCCGCTTATGCTGGACGCCTTGACGGGGCTTCTGGCCGGACAGGGTTTTACGGTCGTCGGCACCGCCCTTGACGGGGCGGCCGCGGCGTCAGCGATTCGCACCCAGAGGCCAGATCTGGCGCTGCTTGACGTC
>JANNFM010000254.1:0-15785 GCA_031379795.1 Alphaproteobacteria bacterium | reverse complement strand
AGCGTGGCAAAAAGGTCCGGTGCATTCTTCAGGCTCTGCAATCGCGTCATCCAGTAGGTCACCGACCCTTGGCCCGGCGCATTGCGCATGCCGATGTGGTTCCAGCTGGTCCAGGCCGCCCGACGCCTGGGCATCAGGACCGTGTCGGTGTGGAGTGCGATCAGGTTGCGGCTGTATTTGAACGCGCCCAGCAGGCGCCGTTCGTCGGGCGTCGGGTCATCCAGTAGCCCCAGCGCCGTGTCGCCATGGGTGGCGATCACCACCTGGTCGAAGCGTTCGCGGGACCCGCCGGCCAGGCGCAGTTCCACGCCATTGGCGTCGCGATGGACGCCGGCGACGCGGACGCCCTTGCGCACCTCGCCCTGAAACGCAGTCGCCAGCCTGGTCACATAGGCCCGGGAGCCGCCTTCGACGGTGCGCCACAGGCCGCGTCCCGTGATCGTCATCATGCCGTGGTTCAGGAAAAACCGGATCAATGAGGCCGCGGGATAGGCGCCGATCTGGTCCAGCGGCGTCGACCAGATAGCCGCCGCCTGCGGCAGCAGGTGGTCGTCGCGGAATGCCGGGCCGTAGCCCCTGGATTTCAGGTAGTCGTCCAGTGACATGGCATTGCGTTCCAGCTCGGCCACGTCCTTTGACGCCGTGTAGAAGAAGCGCGTGATGTCCAGCAACAGGCGCCAGAAGCGCGGCGACAGCAGGTTGCGCTTCTGGGCGAAAACGCCGCCGAGGCCGAAGCTGGAGTACTCGAAGGCGCCATTGTCCAGCGAAACGCTCAGCGACATGTCGGCCAGAAGGCTGGGCGCGCCCAGGTGTGCCAGCAGCGCCGTGAAGTTCGGATAGTTGCCTTCATTGTAGACGATGAAGCCCGTATCCACGGGCACGGTTCCGTCGAAGCCCGGGGCGTCAGCGGTATGCGCGTGTCCGCCCAGGCGTGGGTCGGCCTCGAACAGCGTCACCTGGTGTTTTTCAGACAGCAGCCAGGCCGCTGACAGGCCAGCGATGCCCGCGCCGATCACGGCAACGCTCAGTCGCGGTTCCGAACTCGTATCCAAGTGAACTAATCCTTATGTGCACAGCCAGGCCGCGCGCCGTCCCCACGCGCTTGTGACTAGCAAATGCTACGACGCGTTCCCAGCGCCGGATGCGTCTTCCAACGCGACAGGTCCGTAAGGGCGCAACAGGAGTGCCGAATGCTTTGGTGGATCGTTCTGGGCGTACTGGCGGCGATGCTTGGCGTCATGCTGTCGGCGTGGGCGTTCGGCATGGCGCGGCGCAACGGAGGCTGGACCGACGTGTTCTGGACCTGGGGGACCGGCGCCGTTCTGGCCGGAGCCGCCCTCTGGCCGATCGGCGACGCCGGACCAGCGCCGCGTCAGTGGCTGGTGGCCGCCTTCATGCTGATCTGGGGCGTTCGGCTTGGCCTCTATCTGACCCCCCGCGTCGCCGGACACCCTGAGGATATCCGTTATGCGGCGTTCCGCGAGGGCGACGCCAGGACCTACCCCTTCCGCATGCTGTTCGTGACCCTGCCCCAGGCGCCGGCATCGGCCCTGCTGGCGATTTCCGTGGTGCTGGCCGCGCGGCGACCCGAAGCGGCGCTGGATCTGCGCGATGCGCTGGGCGCGGTGATTTTTCTGATCGCCATCGTGGGCGAGACGGTCTCCGACAGTCAGATGAAGCAGTTCCGCGGCAAGCCAGACAACCGGGGCCAGGTCATGGACCAGGGTCTCTGGGCGTGGTCGCGACACCCGAACTATTTCTTTCAGTGGCTGGGTTGGCTCGCCTATCCGGCCATGGCGCTGAATCCGGCGCAACCTGTTACCTGGCTCACCCTGCTGGCCGCGGCCGTGATGTTCGGCCTGCTCCGGTTCGTTTCCGGTGTGCCGTTGCTGGAGCAGACGATGCTGACGTCGCGCGGCGATCTGTTCCGCGCGTATCAGCGGCGCGTCAGCGTCTTCTTCCCTTTTCCGCCCAAGGCGCGCTAAGCGCTGACCCATCCCTGAACGACGAGCGCCTTTCGCATGAGCCTGATCGCCGCCACCATCGACGCCTTTGAAGGCGCGCCCCTGCCTGACGTGGTCCGCAAGACCGCCATCACATTGCTGGTCGCCAACGCGCGCCGGCAGCTGGGCGGCGCCGGACCCGGAACCGAGGCGGCTTTCGCCCGGGAGATGGCCGAACGCCCGATCGCCGAGCACGCCGACGCCGCCAACGCCCAGCACTATGAACTGCCCGCCGCGTTTTTCCTGAACTGCCTGGGTCCGCAGCTGAAATACTCCAGCGCCCTCTACCTCAATCCCGGCGACACCCTGGCTCAAGCCGAAGAGCAGGGTCTGAGAGAGACGGCGGAACACGCCGATCTTCGCGATGGGCAGAGGATTCTGGAGCTGGGCTGCGGCTGGGGCTCGCTATCCCTCTGGATGGCCAAGACCTATCCGACCGCCCGCATCACCGGCGTTTCAAACTCGGCCAGCCAGCGAGAGTTCATCATGGCCCGCGCCGCCGAGCGCGGCCTGACGAACCTGGAGATTATCACCTGCGACATGAACGACTTCGAGGCGCCCGGCGAGTTCGACCGGGTGGTGTCTGTCGAGATGTTCGAACACATGGCAAATTGGCGCGCTTTGCTGAGCCGCGTGCGGGGCTGGATGAAGCCGGACGGGCGCCTGTTCATCCATGTCTTTACGCACAAGACCGCGCCCTATCGCTTCGATCTCAACGATGAGGCCGACTGGATCGGCAAATACTTCTTCTCGGGCGGCGTCATGCCGAGCCACGGGCTGATCGCCCAGTTCCCCGACCTGTTCGTGCTGGAGCAGGACTGGCGCTGGAGCGGGACCCACTATCAGAAGACCGCCCTGCACTGGCTCGAACTCTACGACGCCAACCTTGCGAAGATCCGGCCGGTGCTGGAAAGCGTCTATGGCAAGGACGCCACGCTCTGGCATCGTCGCTGGCGGCTTTTCTTCCTCGCCACCGCCGGTCTCTTCGGTCACCGTGGCGGCACGGAATGGGGCGTGAGCCACTATCGGCTGCGGCCGGCCTGACCCGATGGGAGACACGTTTTGATGCGCCGACTGATCCTGACCTACCTCGCGACCGGCCTGGCCTTCGCTGCGGTCGATTACATCTGGCTGACCCAGTTCGGCCCCAAGGTCTATTTTCCGACCCTCGAGCCTGTGGCGCTGCCCAGCGCACGGCTCGGACCGGCGGCGGTGTTCTACTTCGCCTACATCGCCGGTGTCATGGCGCTGGCGATCTGGCCGACCCGCAATGACCCGTTGCGCAAGACCGCGATCACCGGCGCGATGCTGGGTGCCATGTGCTACGCCACCTACGACCTGACCAACCAGGCGAGCCTCAAGGTCTGGTCGACCCACATCACCGTCATTGATATCGCCTGGGGCACGTTCATCACGGCGTTCGGCGCGACGGTGGGCGGCTGGGTATTCCGGCGCCTGAAAGCGTAACTCACCTCCCCCATGGCCTGCGATGGCGGGCGGTCCCCCTGCCGCCGCTTCGCGGGGGAGGTAAAGTCCACGATTGTCCGCCCAAGCCCGGCCATGCCATGGTGTTTTCGAAGATCGGGAATGACGCCGCTCAAGCGGCGCACCAGAAAACGGGATGGATTCAGTGAGCGAGCGTGAAGCGTTGAATGCGCGGCTGGAAGCGGCTGCCATGGTGGGGATGAACACGGCGGTCTGGGCCTCGGTCCAGCCGGACAAGCCCTCGGTCATCGACCCTGATGGTCGGATCCGCACGTTTGCGGAGGTGAATGCCAACGCAAACCGGATCGTTCGGCTGTTGCGCAATGCGGGCCTGAAGGCCGGCGACTCGGTCGCGATCCTGTCCTCCAACCGCGGCGAATTCGTCGAAGTCCAGGCCGCCACCCTCCGGGGCGGGTTCCGGCTGACCCCGGTGAACTGGCATCTGAACGTCGATGAGATCAGCTACATCCTGAATGACTGCGAGGCGCTGGCCCTGTTCGCCGAGGCCAAGGTCGCCACAGCCAAACCTTCGGCCGATGCGGCGCCTGATCTCAGGATCAAGATTTCGATCGGCGGCGGCATCGAAGGGTTCACGCCCTATGAGGACGCGCTGTCGGGTCTCGACGCCTCGGATATTTCCGATCCCAGCCTGGGCAACCAGATGCTCTACACGTCCGGCACGACCGGACGACCGAAGGGTGTCTACCGGGCGGTTCCGGCCGTCACGCCGCAGATGATGTATGCGCTGCGCGGCTATGGCGAGACGTCGGTGCAGATGTGCGCCGGCCCGGCCTATCACGCCGCGCCGCTGGTGTTCGACGTGCGGACCGCCATGGGCGCGGGCTGTCCGTTGATCTTCATGGACAAGTGGGACTCAGAAAACGTCCTGGCCACTATCGACCGGCACAAGGTCACCCACATGCATCTGGTGCCGATCATGTTCCAGCGCCTGCTGGGTCTGCCGGCAGAGGTGAAGGCCAGGTACGACGTCTCCAGCGTCAGCTACATCGTCCACGGCGCGGCGCCTTGTCCGCCTGAGGTGAAGTTCGCGATGATCGAATGGTTCGGCCCGGTGCTCAGCGAATACTATGCGGGCTCGGAAGGCGGCGCGGGCTTCATGATCGACAGTCATGACTGGCTGCGCAAACCCGGATCGGTCGGCAAGCGCCCCGAACTGCTGGGCTCAAAAATCCTTGACGAGCAAGGTGCCGAATGTGCCCCGAACGTCTCGGGCACCATCTATCACCAGCTGCCGCCGGGCGGCGCGTTCACCTACTACAAGGATGACAAGAAGACCGCCGCCAGCCGGGTCGGCGACTATTTCACCATGGGCGACATGGGGTACTTCGACGACGACGGCTATCTGTTCCTGACCGGCCGCAGCGCCGAAACCATCATCTCCGGCGGCGTGAATATCTACCCCCAGGAGGTCGACAACGAGCTGATCAAGCACGACGCCGTCGCCGACAGTGCCACGGTCGGCGTGCCGCACGACGAGTGGGGCGAGCAGGTCAAGGCCGTGATCCTGCTGAAGCCCGGTTATAAGCCCTCGGACCTGCTGGCCCAGGAGATTCTGGGTTTCGCCCGCGACAGTCTGCCGGCCTTCAAGGTCCCCCGCAGCCTGGATTTCGTCACCGAACTGCCGCGGTCCGAAGCCGGCAAGATCCAGCGCAACAAGGTCCGTGCACCTTACTGGGAAGGCCGGGCACGCCAGATCTAGGCACCGACCACCGCGCGAACCTGATCCAGGAACCAGTCGACGCCGGGGTCGTTGACTTCTATGCGGCTCATTACCGGAACCGAGTTGCGGTCTTACGCGAATAGCAGGTTGATCGTAGCACGGGCGTTTGCAGGGAGAGTTGGTCGGAAACCAGACAATATGAATTGTCAGGACTCCGTGGCGTCTCCTGGAGCCGCAACCGGATCGAGGCCAGCGTCATTCAGTTGGTCGCGGACCAATGCGATCAGATATTTCTCAAGGGCAGAGCAGTCTAAATGTCCTGAATCCCACGCGCGGTCCGCGAGTCGAAGCGCTTCATAATATGGTTGGCGATCTTCCCGAATGCGTTCCGGCACAATTTTGCGACCCTTTAGGAGACCGCCAGCTCTTGCGCAGAGTAAGTAGTAACAGACAGCTCGTGCCGTTCTTCCGTTGCCTTCAATGAAGGGATGAATCCAGTTTAAGCGCCACAAACCATAAGCAGCTATGGCGGTGGGGCGCTGGTTGAACCAGTTCTCGTGGATCGTGGATATAAAGCGGTCCATCAATTCTGGGACATCCCGATAGTGAGGCGGAATGTGATTGCCGACGTAGATTGGCTCCTCGCGGAACCGTCCGCCAAACTGGGAAATATTAGTCACTGCGGCGTGGTTTAGAGACCACATTGTATATTTGTCGAACGAAGTGTGACCCTGCTTGAGACCGATCTCAATGCAGTTTGTCAGTAGATCATATTGACGGATCAAATTCCGATCTTGTACCTGCTGATACAATTCGGGATCTTGCTCTTCGATGACGATCATAAAAAAAGAGGCCCGCTTTCGCAGGCCTCTCCTAAATTTCTGGGCTGCTTTCTAAGCGTGTAGCAGAAGATTTTGCTTTGACGAGGCCCGGACAGAATCCTTTGTACCCTTGGATTCTGCAGGGGCGTTGCCATACGCGAAACTAACTCGTTGTTCTTCAAGATCTTCTTCGGTCACGCCTTGCTGTGCTGCAAGCTTCAGCATTTCTTCAAATTCGGCATCCACTGGCGCTACTTGCAGGAATGATTTGCGTGCTGCCATGTGATTCGATCTCCTCGGGGCTATCGGACAATATCCCGAATCTTTCCAAATAGTGCTTACAGGTTCCAATTACCAATTAAGCCATGGGTCAGATTCAAAGCGTAAATTATTTTGGTTCCTTACGCCTACGAACGTACTACGAACAGTCCAGATCCGCGAAATTTTGAAATCGTGATCAAGCAAGCAGCTGGCAGGTTGGCCCCGGGCTACAGCGCCGACCCGATCGCCGTGACCGGAGATCCCCTGAAGGACGTGAAGCCCCTGCAGAGGGTTGGTTTCGTTATGAAGGCCGGCGTAACCTACGCGCCGTTGGAGACCTCATGCTCGACCGACGCCAGCTTCTGATCACCGCCACGGCCAGCGCGGCGTTGCCGGCCGCCATCGCGCGGGCCGCCAGCATCGACGCCCGTGTGCGCAAGGGCACGATCGAGGACGTCGAACATGTGGTGATCCTGATGCAGGAGAACCGCAGTTTCGATCACTATTTCGGGGCGATGAACGGGGTGCGCGGATTTGCGGATCGCTTCCCTATCCCGCTGCCGGGCGACCGCACGGTCTGGACCCAGGCCAATGCACCGGGTGCCCAGCCCGCCCACATCGCGCCCTTCCCCCTGAACACCACCCAGAATTTTGCCCACATGCGCGTGGAAGGGACGCCGCACAACTGGACCGACGCTCAGGCCGCGTGGGACCAGGGGCGCATGGCCGACTGGCCAGCTGCCAAGCGCCCGCACTCCATGGGATTCTATCAGCGCGAGGATCTGCCCTTTCAATACGCTCTGGCAGACGCCTTTACGGTCTGCGACGCCTATCACTGCTCGATGCAGGTGGGCACCAACACCAACCGCCTGTTCCTGTTCACTGGCACCCACGACCCGGCGGGGCTGGGCGGCGGGCCGTCGCTCAGCAACTCCCACGACAGCCTGCCGCAGAAGGGCGGGCCCAAGACCGCCTATAGCTGGATGACCTACCCCGAGCGCCTGCAGGCGGCGGGGGTGACCTGGCGCGTCTATCAGGACATGACCGACAACTTCAGTGACAATCCGCTGGAAGGATTCGCCAGCTTCCGGGCCGCCTACGACAAGGCGCCGGGATCGAACCTCGCGCTGGCTGCCGAGGGCCTGTCGACCTACCGGCTGGATCGGCTCAAGGCCGACGTGATGGCCGGCATGCTGCCGCGGGTTTCCTATGTCGTGGCCGGCGCCAAGGACTCCGAGCACCCCGATCCTTCGAGCCCCGTCCAGGGCTCCGACTATACCGCCCGCGTACTCGACGCCCTCACCGCCGACCCGGACGTCTGGGCCCGGACGGTGCTGCTGGTGATGTTCGACGAGAATGACGGCTTCTTCGACCACGCGCCACCGCCCGCACCGCCGTCGCGGGATGCGTCCGGCGCTCTGCACGGGGCATCCTCCGTCGACCTGACGGGCGAGCATCACCTGGTTCCGAACGCCGCCGAGCCCATCGACTTGCCGAAGTATCGCGGCCGCGCCTATGGCCTGGGTCCGCGCGTGCCGATGTATGTGATTTCGCCCTGGAGCCGGGGCGGCTGGGTCAATTCCCAGGTGTTCGACCACACCTCGGTGATCCGGTTCCTTGAGACGCGGTTTGGCGTTGCGTCGCCGGAAATTTCACCCTGGCGGCGCGCGGTCTGTGGCGACCTGACCTCATGTTTCGACTTCAAGGCCCCCAACCGTGACCGGACGCCGCCAAAGATGCCGGCCACCCGCGTGCTGGCGGATCGCGCGGCGGCCCTTGGCAAGACCACCCGGCCGCCAACGCCTGCGACCTTGACGCCGCCCCTGCAAGCCGCCGGTGTTCGGCTGTCACGCGCCCTGCCCTATGACCTTGACGCCTCCGTCTCCGTCGTCGAGGGCGTGGCCCGCATCGATCTGGCCAACACCGGCGCTGCGGCGGTGATCCACGTCTACGATCTGAACGACCTGTCGCCGCCGCCCCGCCGCTACACCCTGGGCGCAGATGTAAGGCAGGCCGCCATCTGGCCATTGAGCTTCGGCGGATACGACCTCTGGGTCCTGGGCCCCAACGGCTTCCATCGGCATTTCCGGGGTGGGACCGATCCGGGCCTCGTTGTCACCACAGGCTTCGACCGCAAGGCCGGGAAATTGACCGTGACCCTGAGAAATACCGGGGCAAAGCCTCAGTCCGTCCGAACAATCGCCAACGCCTATGGTCACAAGCCCTGGAACCCGACGATCGGTCCCGGCGCAACCCTGTCGAACACCTGGGCGTTGGCCGGCTCGAAGGGCTGGCACGACCTGTCGTTGACGTTGCCCGACCACCCGGGCTGGCTGCGGCGCCTGGCCGGGCGGCTGGAATCCGGGCGCGACAGCGTTACCGATCCGGCGATGTCCGGTCCCGCGCTGATGACCCGCGCCTGAGCCCGCAACACCCCGTCACCAAGCGTGTTTTGGCGGCGGGGTCCGACGCAGGGCATAAGCCTCGCCCATGATTCCCTTCATCGATCTCCAGGCCCAACGCGCCCGGCTCGGCCAGCCGCTTGAGGACGCGATCCTCAAGGTGGTGCGATCCGGCGCCTACGTCATGGGCCCGGAAATCGCGCAGCTGGAAGCCGAGTTGTGCACCTTTGGCGGGGCTGACTTTGCCCTGACCTGTGGCTCGGGTACCGAAGCGCTGATCCTGCCGCTGATGGCCTGGGGGATCGGGCCGGGTGACGCTGTGTTCTGCCCGTCGTTCACGTTTGCCGCGACCGCCGAGGTGATGCCGTTGGTGGGGGCCAGCCCGGTGTTCGTGGACGTCCTGCCCCATAGTTACAATCTGGACCCTGCAAAGCTTGAAGCGGCGATCCTGGCCGTGAAGGCGGAGGGTAAGCTCACGCCGCGCGCGATCATCGCGGTCGATTTGTTCGGGCAGCCGGCCGACTATCCAGCACTCTCCGCTGTTGCGACGCGGCACGGGCTGAAGCTGATCGCCGACAGCGCCCAGGGGTTCGGCTGCACTCTGGGCGGCCGCCACCCGCTACATTGGGCCGACGTTACGACGACCTCGTTCTTCCCCGCCAAACCGCTGGGTTGTTATGGCGACGGTGGGGCGGTGCTCTGCAACGACGCCCGGCTGCACGACCTGATGGTGTCGCTCCGGGTCCATGGCCAGGCCGTGAAATCCGACCTTGAGGGACGCAAGTTCGACCACGATCCCAAATACATGAACATGCGGGTCGGCATGAACGCCCGGATGGACACGATCCAGGCCGCGGTCCTGCTCCAGAAACTCGCCATCTTTCCGGACGAGATCGCATCCCGAAACCGGGTCGCAGCTCGCTACGCCGAGGGGTTGGGCGATGTGGTTCGCGCGCCGTCGGTGATCCAGGACGGCGTCTCGGTCTGGGCCCAGTACACCATCGAGACCGACGACCGGGACGGGCTGGGCGCGCACCTGCGAAGCCAGCAGATCCCGACCGCCGTCTACTACCCGCTGCCCCTGCACAAGCAGCCGCCCTATGCCCGTTATCCCCAGCCCGGCGGCCTGGCCGTCACAGAGGCGGCGGCGAAGCGGGTGATCAGCCTGCCGATGCACGCCTATCTGGACCCCGACACACAGGACCAGATCATCTCGGCGATCCGCAACTATGTGAAGCGGAACGGCTAGATCCCGAGGGCGCGCCTGCGGCGGAACAGCGACCCCGCCATGCCGAAGCCCACGATCATCAGCGCCCACGCGCTGGGCTCCGGCACGCCTGCCGCCGCGCCCAGCGCCACCTGGTCGATGAAGGCGGTGTCATCGCCGCCGGTCCTCAGCCCCTGGAACCGCAAGGTGTAGCTGCGCCCGTTGACCAGGTTGAAGCCCCCGGTACTGCGTCCGGTAAACGGCTGGAACGAGGTGGTCGCATAGTTGCCGAGGGTCTGGACCCCCGCCCCGCTGGTCAGCAGGACGTCATAGGACTGATTGCCATGATAGGCGTAGTTGGGGCGGCCCGCGTCCAGCCAGCTCAGGGACATCCTGCCGCTTTCAGTGGCGGTAAAGGTCTGCTCCAGGTACCCGCGGTTTTGAATAAAACCATAGTACAACCCGTCCGGCGTCGGCTGGCCGGGCCAGGCGATGTTGGACTCGAGCTGAAACCCGCCGCCGGTCGCACCGTTCCAGGCCCCCGGCCCACATGCCGGACCACCGCCCGTGGCCACGCCGAAGTAGCAATAGTTGACCCCGGCAGCCTGGGCCTCGAAGCCTCCGTCCACCAGGGTGGTGGCGGCCGCCGGAACAGCGGTCATCAGGCTGGCTCCGGCCAGTACCACAAGCGCCACGGCGGCAAGGTTGGGAAGGTTCAATTTTGTCATCACGCAACTCCAGGCAAAGGGCGCGCGGACCGCTCCGCGCGCTTTCGACCTGAGGACTATCCGGACCCGCAGGTGTCCGCATGACGCATATTGACTATGCCGTCTGGCGCGCCCTGCGGCGAAGCGCTGCGCCGGCGAGTCCGAACCCGCTGATCATCAGCGCCCAGGTCGAGGGCTCGGGCACTCCGCCGGGAGGCGGCGGAGGCGGCGGGGGTGGAGGCGGAGGCGGAGGCGGAGGCGGAGGTGGCGGAGGTCCCGACAAGTCGCCACCGTCGGTGAACGCAAAGGCCGGCTGATAGGCCAGGTTCACCGTGGCGGACCCTGTGCGGGTTTGCCGGGACTGGCCGGCGGCGGCGACCTCGTCGCTCAGATACCACTTCAGGTTTCCCGATCCGCCCGCCGCATGGTTCGTCCGGATCCGATACTTGTCACCCGCAGTGAAGCTGAGCGTTTTGTAGGCGAAATGAATGAAGAGATTTGTTCCGTTCTCGCCGAATGGAACATCCGCTTCGTTGATGGTCGTCGCGCTGTTCGGCAGCAGCGCGCTGGCTACCTGCATGAACCCCATGCCGGTCCATGTGGCGCCATTGAAGCGCTCGATATTGAAACCGACGTTGCGATTGCCGACATTGCCATAGGTCGAAATCGGCACGATCAGGTGTTTCGCATCGAAGCTGGTGGGCGCGACGAACTCCGTCACGACGTTCCGGTAGATGGGGCCGTTGCAAGGGAGGCCGCAACCGGCCGTCACCAGTCCAAAACTGTCGAAGGTCTGCGAGGCGTCCGGCGCGCGCAGATCCAGGGGTAACGAGGCTTGCTTGACCGTCTTGGCCGTATCCGACGGATCATAGTTTCCGAACAAAACTGTAGCGTGAGCGGCTGAGCCGGCGGCCAGCGCCGCCGCAAAGCCAATGGAAACGGCCCTGGCCAGGAGCCTGACCCTGCCGACGCCCACCACCTGCGCTTCTTGTGTGAGGTGACGCTTCATGACACTGAATTCTCCGAACCTGTCTGGCGAGGATCACCAGATCATCGCCCATTTCAGACTCGAGAAGACATCGGCCCCATACCTGGAGCATGGTCCAAATGGACTATGATCGTGGTGAATCAGGCTGCCGCGTGACGCAGGATGCTGTCCCAGTGGCGCAGCGCCAGCAGGTGACCGGTGTCCGGGAACACTTCAACCCGGGTCGCCTTCGGCCCCAGAAAGTCCAGGAGGTCAGACAGGGGGGCGAAACCGTCATGTTCGCCGTGCCAGACGGTCACGGGACAGGCCAGATCATCGGCGGTGGCGTTTCCGGCGCGACGGAAGGCGCGCATCTCGGCGCCGGGCCCCTTGCGGGAAACCGCCATGCACTCTGCATTGTAGCTGGCGACGAAGGTGGCGACCCAGGGGTTGGCCTCCACATAGGCTCTGTCCCCGGGCGCATAGGCGGCCCCAGCCGCGATCATGCGTTCGATGAATGAGGGCGAGATCCGCGCGTTCATGATCCCATAGAGCGTTTCGGCGACCCAGGGGTTGTCTTCCAGCCGGGCCCGGAACTGGCTGATGATCGAATCCTGCTTCGTTGTGGGACGCGGCGGACGACCGGCGCACAGCAATACGTCGCGGGCCCTCACTCCAAGGCGGACGGCGGTGCAGATGGCCGATGGCGCGCCGGACAGCACTGCGGCGATCCTCACCTGATCTATCTTGAGAGCGTCACAAAGGGCGACCATGTCTTCGGCTACCGCTTCGAAGCTGTAGTCGGCGAGGGGGTCAGACTGACCAAAACCCGGGCGCTCGGCGCTGATAACGCGAAGGCGCAGCTCCGTCGCAAGCGTCTGGACGCCGGGCGGCAGCAAGCTCGAGCCCAGCCCTTCATGAAACATCAGCATCGGCTTCCCACCCGGGTCACCGTAGTCGCGGTAGGCGAGCTTTCGGCCATCCGACAGGAGGAGAAACCGCACGGGCGGCGCCGGCAGGGGCGGTGGTGACGCGCCGACGCCCTCCATCGCGCCGGCGACCTGGCCGAGTTCAGTCAGCGCGCGGATCAATTCGCTCTGTCGCTTCAGCCCCATCTTGTCGAAGATCGCCCGCAACTGGTTGCGCACGGTGTTGATACTGATGTCCAGATCCTGGGCAGTCTCCTTAAGCGTCTGGCCGTCGCGCAGGCGCTCAGCCAGGCGCAGTTCGGCAGGAGTCAGGCCGAAGTTCCGGCCGATCGACCCCCAGAGGCGTCCCGTTTCCTCGATAGCTGGAAAGAGTAGCGCGAACCCGGCCTGAGCACCGTCGAACGAAAGGCCGCTCAGATAGGCCACATCGGCCAGGCTCCGCACCGGAGCCACATACCCGAAACACGGACCATCATCGCCGACGCGCTCCAGTTTCAACACTGTTTGCTCGCCGGTGAGCCGGGCCTGGCGCAAGGCCTGCTCAAAAGCCTCCATGTTGTGGGAATCCTGGAAATGCAGAGACGATCCAGGTTCCGCCCTGCCGAGACCGCCAGACAGAACGGCCTGGCCCCGCGCATTGACCGCCGCTACCCGACCGCTTGCGGTGATGGCCACCCAACCAAAGGCGTGGCTGGACAGCCGGATTTCTGGCGCTGCGTTGACGCCCACCAGGCGAGCGATGTCCTCGCTGTGGGCCAGGCCCCGGCGCGCTGACTCGGGCGCCTCATCGCGGGCCGGCTGGTCGGCCAGAACCTCAATGAGTTGCACCCAGCGTCCCGGATCGGCCGCGACCTGATACATCGCCTCGACGATCAGCTGGACGTCGGCGGAGTCAGACGCGGTGTTTGCAGCGGCACGGGCCATGAACGTCAGACGATTCCGGGAATTACGAGCTCAGTACCCCTCAGGGACAGCAAAATCCGGACCAGCGCAATGTGAAGCCTGGGGGAGCACGCGTCTGTACCCGGCTGCATGGGTTCCTCACTTGCACCTCCAGCTTGCCCGTGGAATGGGTTTCGTCAAACAAGCGTTTAAGGGAGCCACCGATGAAAGCCGCCGTCTACTACGAGAATGGCCCGCCGGATGTGTTGCGCTATGAGGACGTGCCCGACCCACAGTGCCACCCCAAGGGCATCGTGATCCGCGTTGAAGCGGTCTCCATCGAGGGCGGCGATACCCTGAACCGCCACGGCGGGCCGCTGATGACCAATCCCCATGTGGTCGGCTATCAGGCCGCTGGAACCATCGTTGAGGTTGGCGCCGAGGTCACCCACCTGAAGGTCGGTCAGAAGGTCGCCACCACCGGCGGATGGGGCAGCCACGCTGAGCTGCGGGCCGTCTCCGCCAAGACCGCCTGGGTGATCCCGGACGGCATGGACGTGCGTTTGGCCTCGGTGATCCCGGTGACCTTCGGCACCGCCGACGACTGCCTGTTCGAGTTCGGACGCCTGCAGAAGGGCGAAAGCGTCATGGTTCAGGCCGGTGCCTCCGGCGTCGGCGTGGCGGCGATCCAGCTGGCCGCGCGCGCCGGGGCGTCCATGATCCTGGCCACGGCGTCGTCCGATGAGCGTCTGGAGAAACTCAAGGCCATCGGGATGACCCACGGCATCAACTACAAGACCCACGATGTGGTGGCCGAGGTGATGCGTATTACGGAGAAAAAGGGCGTCAACGTCATCGTCGACTCGGTGGGCGGACCGACGCTTCAGTCCTCCATCGGATCGCTGGCCTATCGCGGGCGGGTGTCGATGGTGGGCGCTGCGGGTCGTGAGCCGATGCGGGTGGATGTCGGCTCGATGATGGGTGGCAATCGCTCGTTGTCTGGCGTGTTCCTGGGCGCCGAAATCGCCACAGAGCGGGTGCAGAAAAACATCGCCAAGCTGATCGCCGACGTGGCGAGCGGCGAGCTGAAGGTGATGATTGACCGGACGTTCCCGCTGTCAGAAGCGGCCGAGGCGCATCGCTATATCGAGAGTCGGGCGGCGGTCGGGCGCGTGCTGTTGATCCCCTGACGTGGCGGCTGGGGGTTCAGCCGAATATCTTCAGCCACAGCCCGATAAGGCCGAGGATGATGAACCCCCACATCGCGAGGGACAGCAACAGAGGAACGATTACGCGCATACGACTGGCCGGCTCCTCCCCCAAGGCGACACTGGCCGACATGATAGTCGCCGCGCCACGGGAATGACCAGCCGATTCACGTGCGAGGATTCTCACACGCGAGAACACTCAACCTACAGGGTATAATTGCGGGAGAAAGTTCAATGCCGAGAGCTCAAAACGGGGCCGTGGAACTGGAGTACCAGTGCTTTGGCGACCCGGTCGCCGGGACGATTCTGCTGATCAATGGCCTGGGGTCGCAAATGACGCGGTGGCCCGAGGCGTTCTGCGAGTTGCTGGTGGCAAAAGGGTTTCAGGCGGTCCGGATGGACAACCGGGACACCGGGCTGTCGAGCTGGCCGACAGACCCCTACACCCTGGCCGACATGGCGCGGGACTCCATGGCCGTGCTGGATGCGGCTGGCGCCCGGCAGGCCCACATTGCGGGGGTCTCCATGGGCGGCATGATCGTCCAGCGGATCGCCATTGATCATCCGGACCGGGTGCTCTCCATGACCTCGATCATGTCCGCGCCCTCCGGCAATGTGGTGGCGACACCCGAGGCGATGGCGGTGATCAGCCAGCCGCCGCCCGATCCGCAGGCCGACTATGAGGTCTTTGTCGCCCACGGGGTGAAGAACGCCCGCATCATCGGCAGCCCCGGCTATCCCTGGACCGACGCCGAGCTGCGCGAGCGGGTGATCGCCGAGCACGCCCGCGCCTTCAATCCCGCCGGCGTGGCGCGTCAGCGCAGGGCCATTGGCGCGGACGGGGACCGCACCGCGGAACTTCGCGGTTTGAAGATCCCGACGGTGGTCTTGCACGGCACCGACGACCCGCTGGTGCAGCCAGTTGGCGGCGAGACGACGGCGGCCAGCATTCCGGGGGCCGAGCTACGCATGATCCCCGGCATGGGTCACGATATGCCGCCCGGATTGTACGGCGTTTTCCTCGACGCGATCCTGAGCGCGGTTGGCCGCGCAGACTGATGACGATCCAGCGCCCCCTCCACCGCTTCGCGGTCCCCCTCCCCCGCAAGCGGGTGAGGAACTGAGCGACCGGCGCTCCTCCCCCGTGCCAACGCTATCGGATTCACACATCGCCGAAACGTCAAATATATCAACAGATTGAGTGTGCGCCCTTCTCCCCTTGTGGGAGAAGG
>JANNFM010000231.1:0-10142 GCA_031379795.1 Alphaproteobacteria bacterium | reverse complement strand
GCTTCTCCGTGCCGTCTGGATACCGGATGGTGAGGTCGGAGTAGGTGCCGCGATAGTGGGCGTGGACCACCGCCGTGTAGAGCAGCGCGTCGTGCGGGAAGTTGAGGTAGCTCACTTCCTTGTGCGCCTCGGTGTTCGGCGGAATCTTGATGAAGATGTTGGCGATGGTGTTCTCGCGCATCATCAGCTTGGGCAACTCGTCCTTCTTGTAGAAGTAGAGGCCGATCTGCTGGGTGGAGAGCACTTCCTTGCCGAAGGGCGTGTAGTGCATCTGGTAGCCGATGGAGCCGCCGGCGGGAATGTAGCTGCCGATGTCCTTGGGCATGACGATGCTTTCCATGCCGACGGTGTAGCCGCCGACGCTGCCGCCCCAGTTGGACATGCCGCCCAGCTTGTTCTGGCCGGGCGGAATGTAGCCGGACAGGATGTGGTGCACGGCCTGGCGCTGTGAAACGCGCGCGGTCGAGGCCTTGAGCCAGCGGCCTTCGGTCAGCGGATTGTCCATGACGGGATACTGGTAGTCGACGATCCCGCCGGCCGGAATCTTGTAAGCCGGGATGTCGATCACCAGATCCGGCTTGCCCAGCGGCCACTCGGGCGCCACGTGGCGAGCTTCGGCCAGCGTGTCGGGGCCATCGCCGCGCTGGGCACCGGCCTCGATCCAGCGGACCAGGGTCTTGATCTGGGCGGGCGAAAGGCTCTTGTCGTCCTTGAAGTGGCCGACCTTGGCGTCAACGTCCCACGGCGGCATGCGATCCGTGCGCACGGCCTCGCGGATCATGGGCGCAAAGCCCTTGATCTTGGCATAGCCGTCCATGGCGAAGGGGGCGATGCCGCCTTCCTGGTGGCAGGCGATGCATTTCTGCTCGATGATCGGCACGATGTCGCGGGCGTAGGAAATCTTCTGGAAGGCGGCCTGCGCGGCCGGACTGCGGTCCGGGAAGTTGATCACCGCGCCCCTGGCGGCGATCCTGCTCGCGGCCACGGGCTTGCTGGCGAGCAAGGCGTCCAGCGCGTTGGCGGCATAGGCAGCCTTGGCCCCGTCGTTCAACGGACCGCGGTAGACCACGGCCCAGGTGCGCGGATTGATCACAAACACTTCCGACACGCGGCTTGCGCCCATCTGGTCACCGACCAGCTGGTTGTCGTCCATCATGACCGGCAGGTTCAGGCCCAGCGCCCGGGTCTCCGCCAGTACGGCGGCGCGGGTGTCTTTGGCGGTGGAATTCAGCATCATCACCTGCACGCCCCTGGGACCATAGGTGGTCTGGAGTGCGGACAACGCTGGGGCGATCTTGCGGATGTCGGGGCTGCCGACGGCGTGCATCACCAGCACCACGGCCTTGGAGTCCTGGTAGCGGTAAAGGTCCTGCGAATGACCCGTCGCCGTCACCAGCCGGAAGTTGTCGACCTGGCCGGGCGCTGCAGCCACCCCTGCGGGGGCGGCCTTGACGGCGGCGGTCGCCGGGGTGGTGCCCACGGCGAGTGTCAGGGCCAGCCCGAGGGCTGTTGCGATCATGGACGGGCGCATCGGGAGCGATCCTTGGTGTCGAGAAGTGACGGCGCGGGGGAGCGTGCCGATTTTATCGTATCTCTTATCCGCTAAAGGATTGTCAAACGTCGTTCGATTACAACGCCGTCACAGTTACCCAATGTGAGCCCGCCGACAGCGGGGCAAGGTCACCCGAGGGACAGGGCGCAGCTTTCGCCGATGGTCGGCCGGGACACCACGATCCGCGACAGTCCGGGAAACGGCGTCCGCAGCCGTTCCGCGAAATAGAGGCACAGGTGCTCCAGCGTCGGCCGCTCCAGACCCGGCTTTTCGTTCAGCAGCCCGTGATCCAGTTCGCTGGCGACCTGCTTCAGCGCCGCCTCAAGATCGGCGAGGTCAGCGACCCAGCCAACCGGCTCCTGGGCCTGCCCGCGCACGGTGGCTTCGACCCGGAAGGAATGGCCGTGAATATTGGCATAGGGGCGGTGCTGCGGCCCCTCGGCGAAGAAGTGCGCTGCGTCAAACGTCGCGGCCTTGGTGATTTCGAAGGTGGGTTGGCTCATGGACACTGCAATGGGGTGGCGAAGGCGAAAGAGCCTAGGCGATGCCGATGTATTTGTGGGTTTGCACGCTTAAACGCCAGCGAGGGTGGGCGAGGCAATAGGCGATTGCGGCCTCGGTGTTGGCGACGCGCTCTGGACCGTCCATGGGCTGCAACAGGAAGCGCTCGAAATCCATCGCTTCAAAACGGGCGGGATCGACATCGGTTTGTGGAAACACGAGCTTCAGTTCCTGGCCCCGGGTCTGCACGACCGGCGCCTGGGCTTTTGGGCTTACGCAGACCCAGTCGATGCCGGCGGGGGCCACCAGGGTGCCGTTGGTTTCCAGCGCAATGGCGAACCCGCGGCCATGCAGGGCGTCGACGAGCGATGCGTCCACCTGCAACAGCGGCTCGCCGCCGGTGAGCACCGTCAGACGGTCCGATGGCCCGCCGGTCCAGGCGGCTTCGACAGCCCTGGCCAGGGCGTCGGCGTCAGCGAAGCGACCGCCGCCAGCACCGTCCATGCCGACGAAGTCGGTGTCACAGAAATTGCAGACGGCGGCGGCGCGGTCCTGTTCACGGCCGGACCACAGATTGCAGCCGGCGAAGCGACAGAACACCGCCGGTCGTCCGGCCTGCCCCCCCTCGCCTTGAAGCGTCAGGAAGATTTCCTTGACGGCGTAGCTCACGGCCGGTGTTCCGCACGGCCGGCGGCGTCCCAAGCCTCATAGCCACGCTGGCGCAACGTGCAGGCCGGACAGGCGCCGCAGCCGTGACCCCAGGCGTGCAAGGTCCCCCGGTCGCCGAGATAGCAGGTGTGGCTGTCCTCGACGGTGATCGCAACCAGCGTCTCGCCGCCCAGGGCCTTGGCCAAGCCCCAGGTTTCGGCCTTGGTCAGGCGCATCAGGGGCGTTTCGATCCGGAAAGTCTGTTCCATGCCCAGGTTAAGCGCCTGCTGCGTCGCATCCAGGGTATCGCGCCGGCAGTCGGGATAGCCGGAGAAGTCGGTTTCGCACATCCCGCCGACCAGGGCCGTCAGGCCCCGGCGATCGGCCAGCGCCGCCGCATAAATGAGGAACACCAGGTTCCGGCCGGGCACGAAGGTCGAGGGAAGACCCCTCGCGGTGGTCTCGATGGTGCGGTCGGCGGTCATGGCAGTGTCGCCGATTGCGCCGAAACTGCGAATTTCCAGCGTGTGGTCGTCACCCAGCCGCGGTCGCCACGTCGGGAAATCGGCCATCAGTCGCTCACGCACTTTTTGCCGGGCCTCAAGCTCGACGGCATGACGCTGTCCATAGTCGAATCCGACCGTCTCAACCCGGGCGTAGCGGTCCAGGGCCCACGCCAGACAGGCTGTGGAATCCTGGCCGCCGGAGAAAAGCACAAGCGCGGCGTCGGTCATGGCCTCCATATGGGCCGGAAGCGCCATTCTGGAAAGTCGATGCGCGCTTAACCTCTACGCAAGCGCTGTGCGTCATTATGGGGTGTCAGGTTCCTTGGTTTCCGCGTTTTCATGTCCCTCCCCGAATTCTTCGCCGACCGCATGAACGCTGACATCCGTCAGAAGATGGATGGCGTTCTTGCGCTGACCGGGCAGCTCGGTCGCCAGCGGCTTAGTGCCGATGGAGAGGCGTGCGTGGCCAGCATCGCGGACGCGGCGGCAGCGGTTGCAAGGCTGATTGACGCCGAGCGAGACTTGCGGCGCGTGACTCTGGACGGTCCCACACTCGAGTCGGAGCCTGTCCGTCTGCGCGAGATGATGGATGACATTGAGGCGCGTTGGCAGGTCCGATCCGCCGGCGCCGGCGTGACGCTACTGGTGTCCTACGACGGCGACCCCGAGGCTGAGGCCCTGGCGGACCGTCGACGACTCTTGCAGATTTTTGACGGATTTATTGGCGAGGCCGTGGCCGCTCAGGCGCGCGGCGCCGTCGAGGCCGGGCTTCATGTCCACATTCAGGCCGATGGCGTTCACCTGGAAGGTCGGGTCCGCGGTCCGCGCGACACCGCGTGGGACGACAAGGACACCGCGGCCAGGATTCAGATCATCGAGCAACGTCTCGGCCTGGAAGTCGCCATGGGGGCCATGCTGTCGCGGAGCATTCTACAGGGCATGAATGGCGTGCAGCGCAAGCAGGCCAACGCCGGGGCTTCGGACACGGCGACCTTCGAGATCGTTCTTGCCCATGTTCCGGAAGCGACCAGCGCGCCATCTGAAGCAGAAGGACGGCAGGCCCACATTCTGGTGGTCGACGACAACGCCACCAACCGGATGGTCGCCCAATCGCTTGTGGAGATGTTCAACTGCACCAGCGAAGCGGTTGAAGATGGCCACGAAGCCGTCGAGGTCGCCAGGACAGGCCGCTTTGATCTGATCCTGATGGACATCCGCATGCCAACCATGGACGGCGTCGCCGCGACCCGCGCGATCCGGGCCCTGCCAGGACGCATCGGCGCGGTTCCCATCATCGCCCTGACGGCCAACGCCGACCCCGAAGACGCGGTAGAATATCTGGCGGCGGGAATGAACGGCGTGGTCGAGAAACCCATGAAGCCGGAACATCTGCGGCAAGCGCTGGATCGGGCGCTCAATCCGCCCAAGGATGCGGCGGCGGCCTGACCTCAAGCTCCGGTTTCAACGGCAACTTTATTGCGCGCCGTCGTCCTATTGCGCACAGCCATGCAATGACCTAGGTCGCGGGCTCCTGCTTTGGGGGATTTTCATGTCCGAGGCGAAGACCGGTGCGCCACAGTCGCTGGCTTTGGTGCGACAGCGCATTGATGCCCTTGATGCGGAACTTCTGCGCCTGGTCGATGAGCGGGCGTCGCTGGCGCGGGTCGTGGCTGCGGCCAAGCAAGCGGCGGGTGACGGCGGCAAGTTCGGCCTGCGCCCGGCCCGTGAAACGGCGATTCTGCGCCGCCTGATCGCCACAGAGCGAAACGCCGCAAGTCCCGGTCTGGTGGTGCGGATCTGGCGCGAGCTGATATCCGACAGCCTGGCGGGGCAGGGACCCTTTCACGTTTCGGTCTGGGGCGGCCGCGATCCCGGACGCGCCATGGAACTGGCGCGCCAGCGGCTGGGCGGGGCACCGCCGCTGACCCAGGTGGCCAGACCGGAAGACGCCCTGGCCGCTGCGCGGACGCCGGGCGGCGTCGCGGTCTGCGCCCTGACGCCGGACAACGCCTGGTGGGGCCGCCTGCTGGCTCAGCCCTCGCTGAAGGTGTTTGCCGCCCTGCCCTGCCTCGCTGCCTGGGGCCCGATGACTGCCCTGGCCGTGGCGGCGGTGGACGTTGAACCCACCGGGGACGACCATACGTTCTGGGTCACCGATGCGACGGGATCCGCGCCGTCGATCGTCGAAGCGTTGAGCCGTGACGGGGTCGCCGCCGAGCTGGTCACGGCCTCAGGCGGGTTGAAACTGTTCCAGCTGGCCGGCTTCTATCAGGTCGATGACGAGCGCCTGGCCCGCGCGCCAGGCAAACTGAGCGGTGTGATCGGGGCTGCGCCGCCACCGCTGGACGTGTAAGAAGTCGCCTCCACGCCCTCCGGCGACCCTCCAGCGCTGCAAGACCTCATGTCCGATACCCAAGGCCTGCCTGACCGCGCCCGCGCGTTAAAACCGGTTCCCAAGCCCGGGATCATGGACATCCACGCCTATGTGCCGGGCAAGGCGACGGCGGAGGGGGTAGCCAACCCGATCAAGCTGTCGGCCAACGAGAACGCCCTGGGCGTCAGTCCCAAGGCGCGGGAGGCCTACGCCGCCGCCGCCGACCAGCTGCACATGTACCCGGACAGCCGCACCACGATCCTGCGCAATGCCATCGCGACGACCTTTCGACTCGAACCGGAACGCCTGATTTTCGGGTGCGGGTCGGACGAGGTGTTTCAGCTGCTGAACCAGGTGTTCCTGGAGCCCGGCGACAACATCGTGCAGGGCGAGTTTGGGTTTGCCGCCTACGCCATCGGCGCCCACGCCTGTCAGGCGCAGATCAAGCTGGCCAAGGAGCCCGGCTATTGCATCGACGTCGACGAGATCCTGAAGGTCGTGGATGACCGAACGCGGCTGGTGTTTCTGGCCAACCCTGGCAATCCGACGGGTACCTGGATCGCTTTCTCAGAGGTCGAACGGCTGCACGCGGCCTTGCCGCCCAGCGTGGTCCTCGTGCTGGACGGTGCCTATGGCGAATTCGCGCTGGATCAGCGCTTCAGCGACGGTCTCGACTTTGCCCGCTCGCGCGACAACGTGGTGGTAACGCACACCTTCTCCAAGCTCCATGGTCTGGCGGCGCTTCGGTTGGGTTGGGGCTATGCGCCGCTGGCGATCGCCGAGGCGGTGGATCGTATCCGCCTGCCGTTCAACACCTCGATTCCGGGGCAGCATGCCGGGGTCGCAGCCCTGGCGGACAGGGACTTTCAGGACCGTTCCATCGCCCACGTCGAGCAGTGGCGCCCCTGGCTGACCCAGCAGCTGGGCGGGCTTGGACTGGAGATCGTCGGCCCGTCAGCCACAAATTTCCTGCTCATCGGATTTCACAACCGGCCCGGCAAGACGGCCGCCGACGCGGACGCCTTCCTCAGTGCCAGGGGCCTGCTGACCCGGCGCGTCCTGAACTATGGCCTGCCGGATCACCTGCGCATCACGATCGGGCTGGAGGAACACAACCGCGCGGTCGTTGACGCTCTGGCTGACTTCATGCGGGGCTAGCTGCGCTTGGCGGCGACCTGTTGCAGCAGGCTCTGCGCCTCATCCACAAACCTCTCCACCACGTCGGCGGCGAAGGGGTTCTGGGTCTGGATGGCGGTGAACAGCTCGAAGGTGTCGGCGCCGATCAGCGAACACAGCTCCAGCAGGTGCTGATACGACGCGGTTTTCAGCTGTTCGTCAGGAATGCCCAGATTGACCAGCGAACGCCCGATCAGGTGGGTCAGGGCCTGTACATAGGCCATCTCCCGGTCGTGCTCCTCCGGCGTGGTCACCGTTACCGTCAGGCCCAGCGACCGTCCGAACGCCACGACCTTGTCGTGCCTGTCGCCGCGGATGGGACAGACCACCAGCCGCAGGCCCTCAAGGCCTGTCCGGGCGCTCTGGGGCCCGAACAGGGGATGGGTGGCTACCAGATCGACGTGATCCGGCAGGATCTCGGTCATCCAGCGGGCTGGCAGCATCTTGACCGAGCCGACATCGATGGCCAGCGCGCCCGGCTTCAGGTGAGGCGCCGCCGCACGAAACACGGCTTCCATGGCGACGACGGGCACCGCAAAGATCACGATCTCGCGCGACGCGGCCTCCTCAAGGGTTCCAAGCGGAACTCCGATCTCAAGCGCCGCCTCGGCGGCGTGCGGCGCGGGGTCGGTCACGCACACGTCAAAATCCGACGACAAAACACGGGCCGCCAGCTGTCCGAACTGTCCGAAACCGATGAGACCAACGCTTTTCATCGGCGCTCACTAGCCCGAGGTCCGAGCGGGCGCAAACCGGTCCAGGGCTTGAGGTGGCCGCAATGGTGCAATATGGCGGCAACAGTTGACGCTTTGAATGTCACAACAATTTTTCGGAGACGACCCATGCGCAAGATCATCCTCGCGGCGACCGCCGCAGCCCTGCTGACTGCCGCCGGCTCCGCGTCGGCCCAGATGCCGGCCCCGGCCGACATGATCAAGAACTGGGACAAGAACGGCGATGGGGCTGTGTCGCGGGACGAGTGGACGGCCGCCGGACGGCCCGCCGAGCGCTTCGACATGGTCGACGCCAACAAGGACGGCAAGATCACCGCCGCCGAGCTGGAGGCCGCCATGGCCGCCATGCGTCAGCGCAATGGCGGCTAGAGCGGGTTGAGGAAAAGTGGGAACCGGTTTTCCGCCCGCAACCCGCTCTGAACCTATGATGGCGATCACGTTCTTCGAGATTGGATTGATTCAATCCAATCTCGACGTGATCTAGCCGGGTTCAAAGGGCGGCGATTGACGTCGCCCTTTTCTTTTGGCTTATATTCATCCTTTGAGGTGAATATGTTGGACGAAACGCTTGGCGCGCTGGCCGACCCCACGCGGCGCGCGATCCTTGGGCGCCTTGCGCTCGGCGAGGCCCGCGTTACGGACCTGGCGCGGCCGTTTCCGATCTCGCTGAACTCGGTGTCCAAGCACATCCGCTTGCTGGAGCGGGCCGGGCTGGTCTCACGTCGCATCGAGGGGCGCGAACACCTGCTGTCGATCCATCCCGGTTCGCTGGACGCTGTCGCGGCCTGGATCGAAGACCAGCGGCGGCTCTGGGCCTGGCGGCTGGATCACCTGGACGAAATCCTGAAGGAGGAGAGCCCATGACGAAGACCGTTCAGGTCCGCCGCCGCTACAGCCATTCGCCGGAACGCGTATTCGATGCCTGGCTCGACCCGGCGCTGGCCGGTCAATTCCTGTTCGCAACACCCACCGGGACCATGGTCAAGGTCGAGATCGACGCCCGGGTCGGAGGCCGCTTCAACATAGTGGAACGGCGAGACGGTCGGGACGCGGTTCACGTCGGCGTCTACCTCGAAATCAATCGCCCCCGGCGGTTGGTGTTCAGCTTCGGCGACAGCGTGGCGTTCGACACCACGACGGTGACCGTGGAGATCCTGGCCACGCGCGAAGGCTGCGAACTGGTGCTGACCCACACGGGCGTCGGACCGGAGTGGACCGCCCAGACGATCACGGGATGGACCGGCATCCTCGACACGCTGGGGACAGTGCTGGCAGGATAGGCTCCACAGGGGACCCCATGAGCCTTTCCGAATCCCGCGCCGCCTTCGAAACCCTGACGGCACGGGCCGACGGCGACGCCCGCGCGCTGGCGACAGGCCTGCGCCAACAGGTGACGCCGCAGGCGCTGCGGGCGTTGGCGGCGCTCTGGATGTCGGCAGCGACCGCCCAGCCGGAAGGTCTCGCCGACATCTATGACCGTTCGGCCGCGGGCTGGCGCGGCGAGGCGGTCAAGGCGCCGGCTGTGACGATGACGCCCGCCGCGGCCGAGCCGATTCCGCCCGCCTTCTGGACCGCCTTCTGGGCGCTGCTGGATGAGCCGCCTGGCACGCTGGGCGCGGGCGGCGTCACCCAGCGGACCGCCGAACTTCTGGCGCACATTTCGCCCGGGATGCGCGACCGGGTCGCCCGGGCGGCCCTCGCTTATCCTGGCTGCGAGGCCGCCGCGGCCCAGGGCTATCCGGCGAAGTTCACGATGGACGCCCTGTCGACGTGCCCGAAGGACTCGCTGGGCGGTGAGTTCCATAGCCTGATCGTGGACAACGGCTTCGACCTGGAAGTGCTGGACCGCGACGCGCTGCAGCTGGCCGATCTGCCGCCGCCGCTGGACTATCTCAACGCGCGCATCCTTCAGTGCCATGACCTCTGGCATCTGGCCGCCGGCTACCGGACGACGGGCCTGCACGAGGTGGCGATCTCCGGGTTCCAGCTTGGCCAGTTCGGGCATCAGTACTCGGCCATGTTCCTGGCCATGGTGCTGTCGCGCGCCTCGTTCGACCGACCCGAGGCGGCGGCGCTGCTGCTCGACACCATTCTCGGCGCCTGGGTCCACGGGCGCGAGAGCCCACCGCTGCTGGGCGTGGCGTGGGAGGCCATCTGGGACCGGCCGATGGCGACGGTGCGGGCCGAACTGGGGCTGAAGCCCTATGAGTCACCCTGGCCGGCCGACCTCTTCGAGCAGCTGGCCGCAGCGGCTTAGGCGGAGAACGGGCTACTTCGGCGGTTTCGGACCTGCCGCCGCCTGCTGCGCGTCCAGCTGGGCCTTGCGCAATCCCGTGCGAACGCCGCTGGGCGCGCCGAATTCCATCAGCTTGTCCGACGCCGCGTCATAGGCCGGCCAGGCCTCGCCGCCGCACGTCGGAACCGATGTTCTTGCGAACGCGACCCAGCAGCCGTGCATCAAGGTTGCCATGGCGCGGTCCTCGTCCGAGACCACGCTCATGGGCGTGCGTCGGCCCCAGTATTCCCAGACGTACTGGATCTCGGCGGCGTGGGCGGCGGTGGTCACGCGTGGGCGGAACCGCGTGCCGACATAGGAGAAATGATAAAGCCACGCGGGCTTTCCGGCTGAAGCCTGGGCGGCCACCCATCGC
>JANNFM010000219.1:0-6683 GCA_031379795.1 Alphaproteobacteria bacterium | reverse complement strand
AGTAGTAGAAACCCGCGAAGATGCCGAACACGGCTCCGAGGCTCAGCACGTAGTGGAAGTGAGCGACGACGTAGTAGGTGTCGTGCAGGCTGAGTCGATGCCGGCGTTGGCCAGAACCACGCCCGTCACACCGCCCACGGTGAACAGGAAGATGAAGCCGATCGCCCACAGCATGGGCGTCTTGAAGTCGATGGAGCCGCCCCACATGGTGGCGATCCAGGAGAATACCTTCACGCCGGTCGGGACCGCGATGACCATGGTGGCGGCGACGAAGTAGGCGCGCAGCTCGATGCCCATGCCGGCGGTGTACATGTGGTGGGCCCACACCACGAAGCCGATGAAGCCAATGGCCACCATGGCGTAGGCCATGGCCAGATAGCCAAACACCGGCTTGCGGGAGAAGGTCGACACGATGTGGCTGATCATGCCGAAGGCCGGCAGGATCAGGATGTACACTTCCGGGTGTCCGAAGAACCAGAACAGGTGCTGGAACATGACGGGATCGCCGCCGCCGGCGGCGTCAAAGAAGTGGGTGTTAAAATTGCGGTCGGTCAGCAGCATGGTGATCGCGCCGGCCAGGACGGGCAGCGAGAGCAGCAGCAGGAACACCGTCACCAGGATCGACCACACGAACAGCGGCATGCGGTGCAGCGTCATGCCCGGCGCGCGCATGTTGAAGATGGTGGTGATGAAGTTGATGGCGCCGAGGATGGACGAGGCACCGGCCAGGTGGACCGAGAGAATGGCGCAGTCCATGGCCGGGCCAGTGTGGCCCGAGGTCGAAAGCGGCGGATATAGCGTCCAGCCGCCGCCAAAGCCCTTGCCGGGTCCGCCGTCGACGAACATCGAGACCAGCAGCATCACCCAGGCCGCCACCAGCAGCCAGAACGAGATGTTGTTCATCCGCGGGAACGCCATGTCCGGCGCGCCAATCATCAGCGGCACGAACCAGTTGCCGAAGCCGCCGATCATGGCCGGCATGACCATGAAGAAAATCATGATCAGGGCGTGGCCGGTGACCACCACGTTGTAGCCATGCTTGGAAGGCTCAACGAGGCCTGTGGCCGCCAGCCAGGAGCCTTCGCGGAACACCTGAATGCCCGGCTCATAGAGTTCCCAGCGGATCAGGCCGGACAGGGCGCCGCCGACCAGGCCCGCCATGATGGCGAACAGGATGTAGAGCGTGCCGATGTCCTTGTGGTTCGTGGAAAAGAACCAGCGGGTGAAGAACCCCGGCATGTGGTTGCCGTGTTCGTCTTCTTGTCCGTATGCGGCGGCTTTTGCCATCTTACGTGTCCTGAATCTTACTTCGCGGCCGGCGCCGAGGGCGCAGGCGTATTGGCGGCGGCGGGCGCCACCGTTGTGGCGGAGGCTGTTGCCGCGGTCGGAACAGCGGCTGCAGCAGCGGCCGGAGCGGCCTCAACGACGGCCGGTGCAGCGCCCGCAACCGATCCGCCCTTTTTCGCCACCCAGGCGTCGAAGTCGGCCTTGCTGACCACATGGACCTCGATCGGCATGAACGCGTGGTCGACGCCGCAGAGTTCACGGCAGTTGCCGTAGTAGACGCCGATCTTGTTGGCCTTGAACCAGGTTTCGTTCAGGCGGCCCGGCACGGCGTCGGCGATGATGCCGAACGAGGGCACGGCAAAGGCGTGGATGACGTCCGCGCCGGTGACCTGCACCCGCACAACTGCATTTACCGGCACCACCAGCGGCTCCGTCGCCGCCAGCTTGTAGGGCACGCCCCTGGCGTTGGCCTGATCCTCGGGGAGAATGTTGGAGATGTATTCTCCCACCTTCTGGTCGGGATATTCATAGCCCCAGTACCACTGATACCCGGTCGCCTTGATGGTCACGTCCGGCTTGGGCATGTCGTTGTAGTCGAACAGCAGCCGGAACGAGAAGATCGAGATCACCACAAGGATCAGCACCGGGATGAGGGTCCAGGCGACCTCGACGGCGGTGTTGTGGCTCCACTTGGCCGGCACGGGGTTGGCGCGCTTGTTGTAGCGGATCACCACCCAGATCAGCAGGCCCAGGACCAACAGCGTGATGCCCACCGTGATCGGCAGCAGGAGTTTGTCGTGGAACCAGATCGCCTGGTTCCGCAGATCCGTGACTCCGGGCTGGAGATCAATCGCACCTGGTGTCGGCTGACCGATCAGGTCGTCATTCGCCCAGGCCGCCGCACCCCAAAGGGCCGCGCCCACGCCCGCGATGGCACCGGCCGCCCGCGTCCGCATTCCCTGAAAACTAGACTTCATGTCCCCTCGGTCTGATAGGCCGGCGGCGCCCCGCAGGATGGGCGAGAAACCACCACCGACTTCGGAACGGGACGCATGGGCTCGCTCGCGCAACACCCAATCGGCCCCTTCAAACGCGGTGCATACGCGCATCCCTTGGGCTTGCCAAGGCGTCTGGAAGCCTTACGCAGCGGCGGGTCGTCGCAACCTCCGCCAAGAGGCATGACCGGGCGGCGCGGCGAGCGATATCGCGCCATTACAGGCTGGCGGGGTGACGACCTGCGATGGAGCCCCTATCTTGTCGAAATGAACGCTCCCGTGCCCTCCCCCTCGATCCTCGATTCCGTTGGCGTAGATCCGGCCCGTGCCCGGGAAATTCTGGGTGATGCCCTGATCGGCGCCGATGACGGTGAGCTGTTCGTCGAGCGCTCCGAAAGCGAATCGTTCCTGTTTGATGACGGGCGTCTCAAGTCGGCGGCGTACGACGCGACCGAAGGGTTCGGCCTGCGGGTGGTGGCCGGTGAGACGGCGGGATACGCCCATGCCAGCGAAATCTCCGAGGCCGCCATCCGGCGCGCCGCCGACTCAGCGTCTCTGGCCAAACGCGGCTATACCGGCGTTGCCGCCGAGGCCCCTCGCGCCACCAATGCCAAGCTGTATGGCGAGGAAAACCCGCTGTCGTCGCCCGAGTTTTCGGACAAGGTGGCCCTGCTGCAGGAAATCGATGCCTGGGCCCGGGCACGCGATCCCCGGATCGTCCAGGTGATGGCGTCGATCGCAGGCGAACGGCGGACCATCGAGATCCTGCGCGCCGACGGGCGGTTGATTCGCGACGTGCGCCCGCTGTGCCGCATCAATGTGCAGGTGACGGTGGAGCGCGATGGCAAGCGGGAGAACGGCTATACGGGGGCCGGGGGACGCGCCGGCTTCGAGGCCTGGATCACGCCCGACAAGTGGCAGGCCCAGGTGGACGAGGCGTTGCGTCAGGCCCTGACCAATCTGGACGCCATCCCCTGCCCGGCCGGTGAGATGGACGTTGTGCTGGGTCCCGGCTGGAATGGCGTGCTCCTGCACGAAGCTGTCGGTCACGGTCTCGAAGGCGATTTCAACCGCAAGGGCACGTCGGCCTTCTCGGGCCGGATCGGCGAGCGGGTGGCCGCGCCCGGCGTGACGGTATTCGACGATGGCACCCTGCCAGGCCGGCGGGGATCGCTGACCATCGATGACGAGGGCACACCCACCGAACGCACGGTGCTGATCGAGGACGGCATTCTGGTGGGCTATATGCACGACCGGATGAGCGCGCGGCTGATGGGCATGGCGGCCACGGGCAATGCGCGCAGGCAGTCCTATGCCCACATGCCGATGCCCCGCATGACCAATACGGCGATGCTGAACGGCCATCATACCCAGGCCGAGATGATTGCGTCCACGAAGCGCGGCTTGTTCTGCGCCAACTTCGGCGGCGGCCAGGTCGACATCACCAACGGCAAGTTCGTGTTCCAGTGCACCGAGGCCTATCTGATCGAGGACGGCAAGATCACCACGCCGGTCAAGGGCGCGACCCTGATCGGAGACGGGCCTTCTGCGCTGACCCGGGTGACCATGATCGGCGATGACTTCGACTTTGACCCGGGCGTCGGCATCTGCGGCAAATCAGGCCAGAGCCTGCCGGTGGGCGTGGGCCAGCCGTCGTTGAAGATCACGGGTCTGACGGTGGGCGGGACCAGCGTCTAGCGGGCATTGTCGTCCCTTGCCTTCCCCGTTCACGGGGAAGGGGGACCGCCGACTGCAAGTCGGGGGTGGAAGGGGCGAGACCGGGCTCTGCAATCGGGTCATCTTTATGTAGTTCAGCGGAGGATCTCGCCCCCTCCACCACGCCCTCTGTGGGGCGCGGTCCCCCTCCCCCGCTGCGCGTGGGAGGCAAGGGTGACATCGGAGTCTGAACCTTCACAGTTCGGCGGTAAATTCTCCTCAATTCGGCCACGTTACCGGCAATTAACTCGCCTCGATCGGGGAGCGCAGGCCACAAGGCGCCCTGTTGGGGAGCTCGCCTATGTCGCTGTTTCACGTGCTGGCGCAGGCCGCGATTGCCACCACCCCGGCAGCGGCCGTCGCCCCTCAAGAGGGCGTCACCAGCTACGGCCCGGCGTTCTTCGCCGACCAACAGCCGGGCACGGCCGTTGACATGCTCAACCGCATCCCCGGCTTCACCCTGGACAACGGCGCCTCGGTGCGCGGGTTCGAAGGCGCGGCGGGCAACGTGCTGATCGACGGACAGCGTCCGGCCAGCAAGTCCGACAACTTGCAGGAAATTCTGAACCGGGTGCCCGCTGGCAAGGTGGCCCGCATTGACGTGATCCGGGGCGGAGCCCCCGGCATCGACATGCAGGGCAAGGCGGTGCTGGCCAATCTGATTCTGAATAAGGATGGCGGCCTGCGCGCCCTGGTGGCCGTGGCCGACAACCACGTCGACGATGGCCGCGATCTGGGCCAGGCCCGCGCGGAGGCTTCTGGCGCGTTTGGCGAAATCAAGTGGGAACTCTCTGGCCGCGTCGGGCGCGGCTTCGATGATGGTTCCGGCGCCGGCAAGGGGTTTCGGTTCACCCGGGGCGGCCCGACGGTGAGGACCGACTACGACGGCGAAGGCGACGGACAGTTCTGGAACGGCGTCGGCGCGGTCGAGGCACCGTTGCTGGGTGGCACGCTGCGGCTCAACGGCCGGATCAATACCGATGCCTTCAAGGCCGAGGAACTGGTCCGTATCCTGACGGCGCCGACCGGTATCGAACACAGCCTTTTCACACAGGATCTGGATGAGGGCGAACTCGGCGGCCGGTTCAGTCGCAAGTTCGGGGAGCAGTTCGATATGGAACTGGTCGGCCTGCGCCAGACCCGTGATCGTCGCCGCGACAATATCTTCACTGACACTGATGTCAGCCGCTTTGTCGTGGACCGCCAGACCGTAGAGACCATCGGGCGCGGCGTGCTGAAGTATCGCGCCAGTGCCCGGCTGTCGTTTGAGGCAGGTGCCGAAAGGGCCATCAACACGCTGGACAGCGCCACGCGCCGGTCGGTCAACGGCGTGGCCTCTGTGGTGCCTGCGGGGAATGTGAGCGTCGAGGAAGATCGCAACGAGCTCTTCGCAAAGTCTACCTGGCGGCCCGCCGCGCAATGGACCCTGGATGCCGGTCTGCGCTTTGAAACCTCGACCATCAGCTCCAGCGGTGATGTCGTGCTGGAAAAGACTCTGCGCTACCTGAAACCCAGGCTGGCCGTGAGCTGGGCGCCGGATGCGACGACCCAGGTGCGGCTGCGGCTGGAACGTGAGGTCGACCAGCTCAACTTCAACGACTTCGTCGCAGGCGGAGATCCCAGCTCGGCCGGCGGGATCACGGCTGGCAATCCGGACCTCAACCCCGGCCAGAGCTGGGTCGCCGAGATCGCCCTGGAACAGCGGTTCTGGACCTCGGGCTCTGTCACGCTGACCTACCGCCACGCCGAGCTTTCCGATGTGGTCGACCGTGGCCCTGTCACCTCGGGGACCACAACGTTTGACCGACCGGAAAACATCGGCGACGGCACACTCGACGTCCTGTCCGCCGACCTGACCCTGCCGTTCGACGAACTGGGCCTCAAGGGCGCCTTGTTGAAAGGGAATGTCACCAAGCGCTGGAGCCAGGTCACCGACCCCACCACCGGCGAGACGCGTTTCCAGTCAGGGCTCCACCGGATGGATTGGAACGCCACCTTCACCTGGGACATGCCGGCGCAGAACATCACCTGGGGCGTCGAGGTCTATGGCGCGTTCCGCGAGAGCCAGTACCGATATAACCTGGTGCGCGAGTTCAAGCTGAACAGCTATGTGAAGCCGTTCCTGGAATACAAGCCCCGCCCCGACCTCAACATTCGCGTGGAATTGCCCAACGTGACGCGGCGCGATCTGCACGAGACCTTCTACATCTACCCCGGCCTGCGGACCGCCAGCGCGCAGCCGAACTTCATCGACGACCGCAGGACCAACAGTTCGGCCGCCAGCACCTTCCTGCGTATCCGCAAGACGTTCGGGTAGGGGTTGGCGACCACCTTCGCGAGCGGGCCGTCAGATCCCGAGTTGGGTCAAGGCTGCGACGATGGGCTTGCGGTCCAGCGACAGGGGGACGGAGCGGAAGTAGTCCGATTGCGTCAGGCCAGGCTGGCGGCGGCGCGCCTCATCAGCCCAGTATTGCGCCTTGTCCGGGGTGCCACCCATCACGTGGCAAATCGCTGCGTTCAACAGGATCAGCGCATGGGCACCGGGCGATGTCGCAGCGCGATCAGCCCAGACGCAGGCTTCGCCGGTGTCGCCACTGACCAGATGCGCCAAAGCCCGCGTCGACAGCATGGCAAAGCGCGCGGGATCCAGCGGGCTGAGCGCCATGGCCAGATCGGCGTCGGCAC
>JANNFM010000216.1:0-5940 GCA_031379795.1 Alphaproteobacteria bacterium | reverse complement strand
CATTGCTGGAACAGAAGGCCCAGCAGGCTCGGACGGCTCTGGAGCGGTTTGACCGCGAGACTGCGCTCAAGGAAGCCCGCGCCGTATCTCTGGATGACCTGATCGGACGGTTTGAAGCTGAGTTCGCGGAACACGAGGCGCAACTCGCCGACGTGTCGGCGACGGCGGATGACGACAGAGGCTCGCAGGCCCTGACAGACCAGCTTGCCGCCTCCCGCAGCGCAGCCGCTCCGGCGCGGGAAGCTGCCAGCGCCGCGCGGTCTGCCTTTGATCAGGAGGTCCGCGAGCGTGAAGGCCGGACGCGCCGCCTGGAGGCGCTGAGCCGTGAGCAAGAGGACTGGCTGCGCCGCAGCACCGCGGCGACCCGGCGGGTCGATCAACTGGCCGAGGCGCGGCTCAAGGCCAAGCAGGCCCTTGACGCCGCGAAGGATGCGCCCAGCACGCTGGAAGCGCGCCGGATGGCGTTGCTGGATGAACTTTCGGTCGCCGAGGCCCGTCGGACCGGCACCTCGGACGCCCTGGCCGCCGCCGAGCAGGAGCGTGCCGAGGCCGAGCGGAGTCTCAGGGCCGCCGATGCCGCCGCCGCTGAAGCCCGCGAGTCGCGCGCCAGTCTGTCGGCTCACGCCGAGGCTGCCGTCCAGCGACTGACCGAGGTGGCCGCCAATATCCGCGATACTGCGAAGGTGGAGCCGGAGGAGCTGGCGCGAAAGCTGGCCGATGACGCGGTCGCCATCCCCGCCGATGCCGATGGCATGGAGGCCCACCTCTTCAACCTGGAACGCCAGCGCGAGGCCATCGGCGCGGTCAATCTCCGGGCCGAGGAAGAGGCTGGTGAGCTGGCCCAGCGGCTGGACACCATGAACCTGGAACGCGCCGACCTGACCGGCGCCATCGGGCGGCTGCGCCAGGGGATCGACGAACTGAACAGCGAGGGGCGCGAACGCCTGACCGCCGCCTTCGTGGTGATCAACGAGCACTTCAAGGCGCTGTTCCAGGCCCTCTTCCAGGGCGGACAGGCCGAACTCCGGCTGGTAGAATCAGACGACCCGTTGGAGGCCGGCCTCGAAATCTATGCCTGCCCGCCCGGCAAGCGCATGGCCACCATGAGCCTGATGAGCGGCGGCGAGCAGGCGCTGACGGCGGCGGCGCTGATCTTCGCGGTGTTCCTGGCCCAACCGGCCCCGATCTGCGTGCTGGACGAGGTGGATGCGCCGCTGGACGACGCCAATGTGGACCGCTTCTGTAATCTGCTGGACGAGATGAGCCGCCGCACCGAGACCCGCTTCATCGTGATCACCCACAACCCCGTGACCATGGCCAGGACAGATCGGCTGTTCGGCGTGACCATGGCCGAGCGGGGGGTCTCGCAGCTGGTCTCGGTCGATCTGCGGCAGGCCGAGGCGATGGCGGCGCAGTAGGGCGGGAGCGGAGATTGCTGTATTGCTGGAAAGTGCGAAATAAATCATAGGCTTGGGTAACTTTCAACCAGCCTTGACGCACTGCGGTAGCGTCTATAGGTTCCGCGCGACCTGAAGCCCCCGCCACGGCGGCGACGTCGCGGCCCGATAGGCCTCCCGACGCATGCCAAAACTGGTTGAATCGCACGACGAGGCGCGCAAGCGGCTCACCGCGCGACTGGACGCATTCGAGGCCGACCGTGCGCAGAAGACCAGCGCCGTGGCCCAGAGCTTCTCGGGAGACGGGTTCCGCTTCCTTGGTGAAGTGGTTAGTGGGGTGCTTGGCGGCGCCGGCTTGGGCTGGCTCGTGGATCGCTTCACCCATACGGAGCCCCTGGGCTTGATCGGCGGTTTGCTGATCGGCACGGGGTTTTCGATATTTGTGGCCATGCGCAGCGCTGCGTTGGCCACCAAACGCGCGATGGAAGCGGCGGGAACCCTCCCGTCTGTTCCGGACGATGTAGAGAACGATTGAGGCCGAACACCATGGCGGAACAACCTGCCATCGACCCGATGCACCAGTTCCTGATCCACAAGATCGTGGATATCGCACCGCTGAATCTTGGCGGCTTCATGCTGGACATGTCGATCACCAATTCAGTGATGACGCTGTTGTTTGGTGCTGTCCTGTTGATGGTTTTCCTGGCGCTGACCGCGCGCGGCGAGATCGTTCCCAACCGCGCCCAGGCCGCAGCCGAGGCGCTTTACGGCATTATCGACAACGTACTGGTCACGCCGATCATCGGAGCCGGCGGTCGGCCCTATATCCCGTTCATCTTCACGTTGTTCATGCTGATCCTGACGTTGAATTTGATGAGTGTCGTGTTTGCCGTGGGCAACATCGGCGGTCAGGAGTGGACCTTCACAGTCACGGCTCAGCTCGCGGTGACGGCCACCCTGGCCGTGATCACGTTCTTCAGCGTGTTTATCCTGGGTTTCATCAAGCATGGCCCCAAGTTCCTGGGCCTGTTCTGGGTGCCTGGTATGGGCTTGGTCGGTGGCATCCTGATGGTGCTCATCGAGATGATTTCCTACTTCGTGCGACCGGTGACTTTGGCCATGCGACTGTTCGGCAACATGCTGGGCGGGCACGTGGTGATGAGCCTGTTCGGCTCGTTCGTCGTCGGCCTTGGCATCTTCGCGCTGGCGGGCGGCATCGCCACCCTGGGCTGGATCGGGTCGGGTCTTTCGCTGGCCATGATCGTCGCCCTGACCGGCCTTGAGCTGGTTGTTGCGGTACTGCAGGCCTTCGTGTTTGCCGCGCTCACCACTGTTTATCTCAACGAGGTCGTGAACTACGGTCACGGCCACTAACCTCACAACAAGCTCTCAAGAGAGGACTAAAAAATGGAAGTTGAAGCCGCGAAGTTGATCGGCTCGGGTCTCGCCGCGATTGGTATGGCCGGCGCTGGTATCGGCCTGGGCGTTCTGTTCGGCAACTATCTGCAAGCCGCGATCCGCAACCCTTCGGCCGCCGCCAGCCAGCAGACCATGCTGTTCCTCGGCATGGCGCTGACCGAAACCATGGGCCTGTTCGCCTTCGTCGTCTCGCTGCTCCTGCGCTTCGGCTAAGACCTTAGGATCCCACGCCGATGGCGACCGAGACCCACGCGACTACCGAGGTGGCCGGCCATGCCGCCGCCTCGGGCGGTCTGCCGCAGTTCGACTTTCAATGGTGGCCAGGCCAGATCGCCTGGGTGCTCATCGTCTTTGTCGTATTGCTGGCCTACATGCGCTTTTTCGCCGTGCCCAGGCTGGGCGGGACGATCGAGGCGCGTGACGCGAAGATCGCTGACGATGTGGCTCAGGCCCGGCAACTGAAGGCCGAAGCCGACGCCCAAGCGGATGCGGCGGCGGCGGAGCGGGCCCAGGCCCGTTCGGCGGCGCAGAAAATGGCTGGAGATGCCCGCGCCAAGGCCCGCGCCGAAATTGACAAGGCGCTGGCCACCGAAGAAGCCCGTCTGGCAGAGGTGGCTGCAGTTTCGGACGCCGGCATCGCCAAAGCCCGGGACAAGGCCATGGGCAATGTCGCGGGCATCGCCCAGGACACGGCCCAGGCCATCGTCGCCAAGCTGACCGGCAAGGCTTCTACCGCCACCGAGCTGGCAGCGGCCAAAGGATAGCACGATGACCGAGCTCTTTACTGACGCCCACTTCTGGGTCGGCATTGCCTTTGTATTGTTCGTGATGCTGATGTTCGCCGTCGGCGTCCACAAGCTGGTGTTGAACGCCCTGGACGAGAGTGGCCGCAAGGTTCAGGCACATCTGGACGAGGCCGCGCACCTTCGCGCTGAAGCCCAGACGCTCCTCGAAAGCATCAAGGTCGAGCGCGCTGTGGCAGAGCGTGAAGCCGCGGAGATGCTGGCCAACGCCGCCGAGGAGGCCAAGCGGCTTCAGGCTGAGGCGCAGGTCAAGCTGGCCGAACAGATCACCCGTCGCGGCCAGATGGCGGAGCGCAAGATCGCCCAGGCTGAGGCTCAGGCCGAAGCTGACGTTCGCGGCGCGGCCGCTGACCTGGCCGCCCAGATGGCTGAACATGTTCTGACCCGGCGTCTGGTGGGCGCGAAGTCCGATCCACTCATCGACAAGGCCATCGGCCAGCTGGCAGGCAAGCTGCAATAGATCCAGGAGACCGGTCGCGCCGCTCTATCAGCGGGCGCGGCTGACGGTCGGATGCCGACGCGTTGGGGAACGCTGTCGCCATCCGCGACCAGTCCACGAATCCCACAGACACCCCGAGACTTGCAGCGCCATGCCTGGGGAGGCGCGTTGCGGATAGGGCAGCGGAGATGTCTGTGGGGTTCGTGGACGACCCCCGACAGTGGCCTACGCGGCCTTGCGCCGCATCCTGTGCCGCAGCCGCATGGCGAACCGGAAACGTTTCGGCAGCAGCAAACGCTCGACGCGCAGATACTGCTGATAGAACATCATCAGGAATTCCGGGTCCCGACGCAGCAGCCGCCGGATCGGCGATATCATGCGCGGATGGGCGCGGTGCAGGCGCACAAACTGGCGTCGCGCCTTGAAGGAATTTCGCAGGACCACCATCAGGCCGACGACAATCACCGGGATGCCGCCCGGGCCAGGAATGGGGGATATCGCGATGCCCAGAGCAATGATCGCGAAGCCCAGGACGACCATGCCAAAGCGCTGCACACGAGCAGCGATCTCGCGGGCAATCTCGTCCGTGGCGCGGTTCACGCGCAAAGAGGGCATGGCGAAAGACACTTTTTGGTCCTGGGGAGTGGTCGGCGGAGCGGGGAGGTTCCGCCGTCACTCATCCCATATGCGTACGTCCTGGCGACTCGTAAAGGCACGGTTCTACGAAATCGTGACGCTCCGAAGCTATTCGGCCGCCAATGGCGTCGGCGCCACAGTGGTGGGTTCCACTCGCCACGCCAGCTTCGGCTTGCGCGCCGCCAAGGTCTCGTCCAGACGGCGCAAGGGCGCGAGGTAGGGCGCGCCCTTGAAGCGATCCACGTCGCCGGCCTTCGCAGCCTCGGCCAGGGCCAGCAGGGCATCGCAGAACCGGTCCAGCTCCCGCTTCGACTCAGTCTCGGTGGGCTCGATCAGCATCGCCCCGTGCACCACCAGCGGGAAATACATGGTCATCGGATGGAAGCCCTCGTCGATCATCGCCTTGGCGAAGTCGAGCGTGGTAACCCCCGTCCCCTCCAGCCAGGCGTCGTCAAACAGCGCCTCGTGCATGCAGGGGCCATCGGGGAAGGCGGCGGACATTTCCCCCGATAGCCGGGCCTTGATGTAGTTGGCATTCAGCACCGCATCCTCTGCCACCTGCCGCAGGCCGTCGGCGCCGTGGCTTCGCATATAGGCATAGGCGCGGACGAACATGCCCATCTGGCCCTGGAAGGCCGACATGCGGCCAAAGGCCTGGGCGGCCTCGGCGACGGGCTCCTCGACAAGGGTCAGGCCGTCCGGACCTTGCACGACCCAGGGTGCAGGCGCGAAGGGGGCCAGCGCGGCGGACAGCACCACCGGTCCCGCACCCGGCCCACCGCCGCCGTGCGGCGTCGAGAAGGTCTTGTGCAGGTTGATATGCATGGCGTCGACACCCAGATCGCCGGGGCGCACCCGCCCGACGATCGCGTTGAAGTTGGCCCCGTCGCAGTAGAAGTAGGCTCCGACGGAATGGGTCAGGTGGGATATCTCCAGGATATCGCGCTCGAACAGGCCGCAGGTATTGGGGTTGGTGACCATGATCGCGGCGACGTGCGGTCCCAGTTTGGCCTCGAGATCCGCGAGGTCGACACGGCCATCGAGGGTCTGGGCGATCTCCTGGACCGAATAGCCGACAAAGGCGGCGGTGGCGGGGTTGGTGCCGTGGGCCGACGTCGGGACCAGCACCGTTCGGCGCGCACCCTGGCCCGCGGCCTCGTGGGCGGCCCGGATGCAGAGCAGGCCGCACAGCTCGCCGTGGGCCCCGGCCTTGGGGGTCATGGCCACGGCGGGCATGCCGGTCAGG
>JANNFM010000207.1:0-2411 GCA_031379795.1 Alphaproteobacteria bacterium | reverse complement strand
TGCGGCCACCCCCCTGGACGCCCTGCGCAACGGCGCCTCCCACATCGTCTGCGGTCGCCCGATCACGGCGGCGAACGATCCGGAGGCTGCCGCACGGCGCGTGGCGGCGGAGATGGCGGGGGCCTGACCCCTAGAGGCTGTTGGCGACCGGGCAGCGCCGAGGTTTCCCCCTTGGGGGGAAAGCGGCGCGAAGCCCCGCAGGGGCAAGTCGCCGATGGGGGGAGTGTTCGGTCAGCGCTCGGGCTTTGGGGCTCAAACCCGCCGGCGTGGCGCGATCAGCACCTCCCCCATCGGCCACTCGCGCTGCGCGCGTCGGGCCGCTTTCCCCCAGAGGGGGAAACCGAGTTTCGGCGCGCCGGGGTGCCTGACAGCCTCTAGAAATCCACCGCAATACCCTTGCGTTCCCAATCGCCGAAGCGGGTGGGTTCGGGGCCTTTGGGGCCGCCCTGTTCGGGGGTTTGTTCGGCCGCCTCGGCGGTCAGCCGGCGGGCCTCGGCTTCCTCCAGCGCGCGGCGGGCGGCGGGGCTCAGGTCCTTGCCGGGGGCGGCGTTGGGGGGTGAATTGTCCATGGCCCTCCATCTAATCCCTTGCGCACCGGCTTCCAAGCGGGCACGCCGCGCGCCGTGACTGACATTGAAAACGCCTCCGATCCACATGCCGACGTCCGCGGGCTTCCCGCACGGGCCGCGGCGCTCCAGCTGCTGACCACGGCCCTGTCGCGACGCGCGGGTCTGGAAGAGGGCCTGAACCTGCCGGGTATGACCGCGCTCGAGCCTCGCGACCGCGCCTTCGCCCGCGCCCTGGTGATGGCGACCCTGCGTTGGCTGAAGCCGATCGACACGGTCCTGCAGTCGCGCCTGAAGAAGACGCCGCCCGACGCGATCGTTCATGTCCTGCGCCTGGGCGCGGTCCAGCTGCTGGTGCTGAAGACCCCGGCGCATGCGGCGGTGGGCGCGACGGTGGATCTCGCGGCGGCCCAGAGCGGCGGCCATGTCTTCAAGGGCCTGGTCAACGCGGTGTTACGTGGCCTGATCCGCGAGCCGCCGGAACTGGAAGCCCCGTCGCCACCGGATTGGCTGCGGGCCCGCTGGCAGGTGGCCTATGGGGCTGAGGCCGTCGACGCCATGGCGGCCATGATCGGCGAAGAGCCCGCCACCGATCTGACCCTGAAATCAGGCACCGACGCGAACGATCTGACCGGTCCGCTGGAGGCCGAGGCCCTGGCGGGCGGCAGCCTCCGCGTGGGCCTCAAGGGCGAGGTTTCGGCCTGGCCCGGATTCGCCGAAGGCCGCTGGTGGATCCAGGACGCCTCCGCGGCGATCCCGGCGCGGCTGATGGCCATGCAGCCCGGCGAGACCGCGCTGGACCTGTGTGCGGCGCCTGGCGGCAAGACGATGCAGCTGGCCGCCGACGGCGCTCGCGTGACCGCGCTGGATCGCTCGCCCGGCCGCATGAAGCGAATCTCGGAGAACCTGGCCCGCGCTGGCCTCGAGGCCGAGGTTGTGATCGGCGATGCCGCCGACTGGCGCGACAACCGCACCTTTGACGCGGTGCTGCTGGACGCCCCCTGTTCGGCCACCGGCACCTATCGCCGCCATCCCGACGTGCTGTGGGTGGCCAGCCCGCAGGACATTCCCCGATTGGCCAGCGTCCAGACCCGCCTGCTGGCCAGCGTGGCCAAACGCGTTAAGCCGGGTGGTCGGCTGGTTTACTGTGTCTGTTCGCTGGAAATGGAGGAGGGCGAGGGCCAGGTCGCGACCTTCCTGTCGCGGACCCCTGATTTCGTTCTCGACCCCATCGTGCCCGGCGAGGGCGGCGCCCCGGAGGCCAGCCTCAGGGCCGACGGCACGCTCCGGATCTTGCCCCACCACCGCCCCGGCGGCACCGACGGATTCTACATCGCCCGGATGCGCCGCGCGGGTTAGGTAGCCCCGCAAACCGGACCCCTACCCTCCGCTCACCCCGGCGAATGCCGGGGCCCAGATCGCCAAACACGGTCGCGGCCTGGACTGTCCCGACGCTGGTCGCGCCCACCTCTGCGCTATTCCATCTGGGTCCCGGCATTCGCCGGGATGAGCGGCGTTGAGGAGGGGGCAGTCAGGTGGAAGCTCTCGCGCTACAGCACGCCACAAACCGGACAGTCGGGGTCACCCGCCACCCGCACAGTGCGGGTCTCGGCGGCCAGGGCGTCGTAGATCAGCAGGCGTCCGGACCGCGCCTCGCCCGCGCCGGTGATCAGCTTTATGGCCTCCAGCGCCATCATCGAGCCAATCACCCCGGCCAGGGCGCCAACGACGCCGACCGCCACGCAGGTCTCCGCATCTGGCGGAATCTCCGGCACCAGACAGCGATAGCAGGGCCTGCGGCCAAACACGCCGACCTGCCCCGTCCAGCGGCCGATGGCACCGGAC
>JANNFM010000171.1:0-2132 GCA_031379795.1 Alphaproteobacteria bacterium | reverse complement strand
AGTTAGATGCTTTCAGTCCACAGTCTTCACGCCACCGTCGACGGTAACGAGATCCTGAAAGGTCTCACCCTCGATGTCCCCGCTGGCGAGGTCCACGCGATCATGGGGCCGAACGGGGCCGGCAAGTCGACGCTCAGCTATGTGCTGACCGGCCGCCCGGGCTACGAGATCACCGAAGGATCGGCGACCCTGGACGGCGAGGACCTGCTGGCACTGGCACCCGACGAGCGGGCGGCCAAGGGTGTGTTCCTGTCGTTCCAGTATCCGCTGGAAATCCCTGGCGTGCCCGCCCTGACCTTCATTCGCACGGCCTTGAACGCGCAACGCAAGGCGCGCAGCGAGAAGGAAATCACGGCGCCGGAGTTCCTCAAGCTGGCCCGCAAGACGGCGACCGACCTGAAGATCGATTTCGAGATGCTGAAGCGGGCGCTCAACGTCGGGTTCTCGGGCGGTGAGAAGAAGCGGATGGAAATCTTCCAGATGGCGATGCTGTCGCCGCGCTTTCTGATCCTGGATGAGACGGATAGCGGGCTGGATATCGACGCCTTGCGCATCGTCTCGGACGGCGTGAACGCGCTGCGCTCGCCCGACCGCGCCATGCTGGTGATCACCCACTATCAGCGCCTGCTGGACTACATCAAACCCGACCGGGTCCATGTGCTGGCCGGCGGCCGGATCGTGGCGTCGGGCGGGCCGGAGCTGGCGCTGGAACTGGAGCGCGACGGCTACGACCGCTATGCGAAGGCAGCATGAGCGTTGCCGCAGCCATCCGCACCCGCGATGTCGGCGAGCTGCCCAGTCGGCGCGATGAGGACTGGCGCTGGACAGATCTGCGCGGCTTGATCCGTGTGTTGCCCGAGCCTTCCGAGGCGTTTACCGGAACACTGCTCGCCGGTCCGTTCGACCGTCTGGCGGCGGACCACCATGTCCTGGTCAATGGTGGCGATGCGCGGATCGAGGTGGCGGCGGGCAAGAAGACACTGGTGGCGCTGAGGCTGGTGTCGCGGGGGGCGGGTGCCCATGCCTCCAGAGTCACCATCAATCTGGCCGCCGGGGCCCGACTTCGGCTGCTGGAAAGCTACGAGAGCGATGCCGGATCGGTTTGCCAGACCGCGCTGACCATTACCCTGGCCGAGGGCGCGGCGCTGGAGCGTATTATCCTGGCGCAGGATCATGAAGACGCTGTGTCGGTCAGCCAGGCGGAGGTTCGCCTGTCGCCCACAGCCGATTTTGGTCAAACGGTGGTGACCGCGGGCGCGCGTCGCCAACGTATCGAGACGCGTGTTGCGCATCCGGGCGCGCGGGCCAGCGTCCGGATGGACGGCGTCTACCTGCTGGCCGAAAAGCGCCATTCAGATCACACCACAGTGGTCAGCCACGAGGGCGTCGATGGCACGACAAATCAGTTGATCAAAGGTGTGGCCCGCGATCAGGCGCGGGGCGTGTTCCAGGGCAAGATCATCGTCAAACAGCATGCGCAGAAGACCGACGGCAAGATGGCGTCCAACGCGCTGCTGCTGGGCGAGCATGCCTCGATGCATTGCAAGCCGGAGCTGGAGATTTTCGCGGACGACGTGGTCTGCGGCCATGGGGCAACTGTCGGCGCGCTGGACGATGATCTATTGTTCTATCTCCGATCCCGCGGCATCGCGCGCAAGGAGGCCGAGGCGCTGATGATCATGGCTTTTGCGGGTGAAGCGCTGGAAAGCGTGACGCATGACGGGCTGCGGGAAGCGTTGGTGGGGCTGACGGCGAAATGGCTGGCGGAGCGGAAGTGACCCTCCCTTCTCCCCTTGCGGGAGAAAGTGGCCTTCGCCGCAGCAAATTTATGCAGACTGCATAAATTTGTCTGCGCTGCGAAGGTCGGATGAGGGGTCTCGCGAAGCGAGCCTGCGACTGTTGGGCATGTTGAACCGGGGGACGGCTGACGCCATACCCCTCATCCGTCAGGCTCCGCCTGACACCTTCTCCCGCAAGGGGAGAAGGAGGAGCAAAAGCCTGTGAATTATCCGATCGATAAAATCCGCGCCGATTTTCCCGCCCTGCGGCTGGAGCCCTACGGCAAGCCTCTGGTCTATCTCGACAATGCGGCCTCTGCGCAGAAGCCGCAACAGGTGCTGGACCGCATGATC
>JANNFM010000147.1:0-5488 GCA_031379795.1 Alphaproteobacteria bacterium | reverse complement strand
TGGCCGTTGGCCGACAATGGTGCCAGCCTCTATTGGGAGGGCCTCAACAAGGGCAAGAAGTCGGTCGCCCTCGACCTTACCAGTCCTGCGGGTCGCGAGATCGCCCAGCGTCTGGCCGCCTCGCCTGGCGACGATGCGGGCCTGTTCGTCACCAACTTCCCCGTCGACGGGTTCCTGTCCTACGAAAAGCTCAGCGCGCTGCGGGCTGACTTGATCTGCGTCCGCGTCATGGGCTGGGCCGACGGGTCGCAGGGCATGGACTACACGATCAACTCGGCGCTGGGCTTGCCATTGATGACCGGCCCCACCGACGACGACCGGCCCGTCAACCATGTGCTGGCCGCCTGGGACCTGCTGACCGGCGCCTACTGTGCGTTCGGCCTGGTCTCGGCCCTGCTGGCGCGGCATCGCGGACAGGGTGGTCGTGAGATCCGCGCGCCGCTGTCGGACATCGGCGCGGCCTCCATGGCCAATATGGGCTTCACCGCCGAAGCGATGCTGACCGGCCATCAGCGGCCCCGCATGGGCAATGACGTGTTCGGGGCCTTTGGCCGCGACTTCACAACGCGTGATGGTCAGAAACTGATGCTGCTGGCGATCACGCCCAAACAGTGGAGCAAGGCGATCGAAGCGCTTGGCATCGGCGCAGAAGTTGCGACCGTAGAGGCTGCGCTGGGCGTCTCCTTCGCCACGGACGAGGGCTTGCGCTTCACCCACCGCGCCCACCTTTACCCGTTGTTCGAGCGCGCCTTTGCGGCGAAGGACGCGCACGATCTCACACCCGCCTTCGACGCCGGCGGCGTGACCTGGGGCAGCTACCAGACCCTTGAGGCCGCCCTGAACGACACCCGCCTCTACAAGGACAATCCGCTGTTCCAGGCCGTGCAGCATCCCAGCGGCCTGACCTATCCGGCTCCCGGCGCCATGGGAACGATCCCGCAGGACACGCGCGGGCCCGTGCTGCCGGCGCCGAAGTTGGGTCAGCATACAGACGAGGTGCTGGCGGACGTGCTGGGCATGAGCAGCGGCGAAATCGGCAAGCTGCACGACGCCGGCGTGGTGGCAGGGGCGACCAAATGAGCCGTCGAACGCTGGCCACGCTGACCGTCGCCCTCATGCTCGTGGCCGTTGCCGCCCAGGCGGCGGGTCCTTATCGCGCGCCGCGAACGCCGGATGGGCAGCCTGACCTGCAAGGCGTCTGGAACACCAACTTCATTCTGCCGCTGGAGGCGCCCGCCACGGGTGCGCCGCCCCTGGTGCTGCCGGAAGCCGAGGCCATGGCCCATGCGCGGTCGCTGGCCGCCGGCGTGCGTGCCCTCAAGGCCCTCGAACAGGACCCGGAAGTCGCCGAGCTCAGTTACAGCGCCGAACGGATCGGCCTGGGCGTCGTCAGCGGCCAGCGACGCACCCGCCAGATCGTGCAGCCTGCGGACGGGCGGCTCCCGGTAACCCCGACCACCCGGGGGCGGATCAACTTCATCGAGACTACCCTGCGCAACGCCACCGAGGCCCCGTTCCCCACCGACGGTCCGGAGCAACGGCCGAACTGGGAAAGATGCGTGGTCGGCCAGGGCCAGCCGCCCATCGGCATCGTCACGGAAATCAACCCACGCCAGATCCTGCAGACCCGCGACACCGTGGTCATCCTGAGTGAGTACGGGCCTGATCTTCGGATTATCCCCTTCGCGTCCAAACATGCCGGGGACCTTGCGCGGACCTCGCCCCCCGGGGACGCCATCGCCCGGTGGGAGGGCGTCACCCTGGTGAACGAGACCACAGGCCTGCCGGCCCGCGACACCATCCGCCCCCTCCCGACGCTGCTGGTGCGGGCCAGCGCCACCGTCATCGAGCGCTACACGCGGGTGTCAGACAAGGCCCTGTTGTACCAATACACCGTGGTCGATCCGGCGATCTACATCGCCCCCTGGCTGGCCGAGTACACCATGGCCCGCAGCGACAGGCCGCTCTACGAATTCGCCTGTCATGAGGGCAACTATTCGCTGCCCAACATCCTCGCCGGCGCTCGCCAGCGCGACCGGGAACGCGCCGCCGTCGCGCGTTAGCCGGACGGGTCCGAAATGGCGAAATAGCTGCGGAACTGCCTTCTCCACCTGCACACAGTGCCGGATTGCCTTCAAACCTAGGCCGGCCACAGCGGGGCCATCTTCAGATCTTGCCGACCAAGGGTGCCCGCATCAATCCCAGGCCGGTAGCGATGAGCCAGATCGTCAGCATCAGGAACCCGGCGGTGGTCGCCAAGGAAAACACCTCGCCGGATCGGCCCAGCGCAATAGCCAGCCCCTCGCCACAGCCGGCGAAGATCAGCACGGCGGTGATCCCACCGGCGGCGGCCGTGCGCCGTGATCCTTCCTGACCCTGCAATAGCGCAATCTGCAGCACGAACAGGCTCATCAGAAGCTGTCCGAGGTGTTCCCCGATCGCGACCCCGCCCCAGGCGTTCAACAACGCGAAAGCCTGCTCAGCGGCCAACCGCGTCGCCGGTTCGGCGTGATCTCGAGCCAGACCCGGCACGGCGAAAACCCAGCGAGACAGGCCGATCGCCTGTGCAAGACCCGCCAACGCTCCGCTCAGCGCTGCGCCCACCGCCAGAGCGGGCGTCGCGGTCAATCGCCGCGGCGTGACAGCAAGCGCTGTGGCCAGAGGAACCAGCGCCAGCGCCGCCAGCATGAAGCCTTCCCAGACCAGCACCAGCAAAGGGCCGCCAGCAAGAAATCGCTCCAAGGCTTCGCCGGGAGGCCGGCGCAGCACGACGGGATAGTCGTAAATCACCGCCAGCGCCGCGTAGGGCAGGTTGAACCCTACGGCCAGCAATATCGCCGCGACGCCCGTCAGAGGTTGCCTGCCCATGTTATGTCTCCAGTTGGTGACATGCCAATTAGTCACCGGCCAGTGACATGTCAACGATCGATGTCACTGCCGCGTGACAAAGCGTTGGACGCCGCACGCAATTCCGGCCAATCAGGTGTCCGGAGTCGAGACAATGACAACACCACCTGATGCGCCCTTGCGTGACCGACACCGCACCGAAGCGCTGATCCGGGCCGCCGCCCGCGACGTGCTCGCCGAAGGCGGGTTTCTGGGGTTTGGCGTCAATGCTGTGGCCCGTCGTGCAGGCTGCGACAAACAACTGATCTACCGCTACTTCGGCGGACTCGAGGGTCTGGTCGACGCCATTGGCGCCGATCTCGCCACGTGGATCGAGGACAGCCTGGCTGCTGAGTCAGGACCGCCGCCCACGTCCTACGCCCTATTGGCCGAGCGTCTGATCCTGGGGTTCCTGGAAGCCTTTCGAGCCAATCGGCTGGTCCAGCAGATCGCGTTGTGGGAACTGGCGGATCCCTCGCCCCTTGTCGCGCGCCTCGCCGGGGCCCGCAGCACCGCCCTGATCCGATGGATGGCCAGAACGCGCGGTGATCTCTCACCCCCAGCCGGCGTCGACGCGCCGGCGCTGAACGCACTTCTGATCGCCGCCCTTCAGCAGCTGGCGCTATCGGGCGCCGCCACCGGGGTATTCGCCGGGCTCGACCTGCGTACGGAGGCAGACTGGTCTCGGGTCAGAGCCGCGGCCACCACAATGATCCGCGGCGCGTATGGCGAGTTCCGTGGCGTTAAACCGTGACGGCCTGCTGACGATCTGTTCAGGTCAGCCCTACGCCGCGACCTCTTCCAGCCCGGCGTCCTCTCCCTTTATCAGCCCGTCCAGCCCCTGTTCGCGCACCTTGCGATAGAGGGTGGAGCGACCGATGCCGAGCCTGCGGGCGACCTCGCTCATGTGGCCGGCGTAGACCTCGATGGCCAGCTGGATCAGGTCGCGCTCGATGTCTTCCAACGTCCGCAGATGACCACGCCCGTCGAGGATCTGTACGGGCGAGTCGTGCGTCGGCGCGCCCGGCTCAGCCGATGGAGGGGCCGCAAAGCTCACGGCCTGGGCCTCGGGCGGCGGCGCCGCGACGCCGGAGATCGCCGGGAAGTCGTGGGGCTGCAGATAGGGGGCGTCGGCCAGCACGATGGCGCGGTAGACCGCGTTCTCCAGCTGGCGCACGTTGCCGGGCCACTCAAATGCGGTGAGATAGGCCAAGGTTTCGGCGCTGGCGCCGACCACCGACTTGCCCTCTTCCACATTGAAACGCCGCACGAAGCAATCGACCAGGGCCGGCACGTCCTCGCGCCGCTCGCGCAGGCTGGGGGCCTCGATCGGGAAGACGTTCAGGCGGTAATAGAGGTCCTCACGGAACCGCCCCTCCTTCACCGCCTGGCTGAGGTCGCGATTGGTTGCCGAGACGATGCGCACGTCGACCTTGATGGAGCGCTTGGAGCCGACGGCGTCGATCTCGCTTTCCTGCAGCGCGCGCAAAAGTTTGACCTGGATATCGAGGGGCAGTTCGCCCACCTCATCCAGGAACAGGGTGCCACCATTGGCCTCCTGGAACTTGCCCAGATGCTTGTCGGTGGCACCGGTGAAGCTGCCCTTCTCGTGGCCGAACAGGATGCTCTCCACCAGATTGGCCGGGATCGCGCCGCAGTTGACCGCCACGAACGGCTTGCCGGCGCGCTCGGACGAGCCGTGAACGGCGCGGGCGATGACTTCCTTGCCGACGCCGCTTTCGCCGGTGATCAGGATTGGGATCGAGGACTTGGCCGCTCGCTCGCCCAGCCGCTTGACCATGGTCATGGCCGGCGAGGACCCGATCAGATCGTTGAAACTGGTGCGGCCCGTGGCATGCTTCTTCAGCCGGTCCACCTCGCCCTTCAGGGCACCCATGGACAGGGCATTGCGGATCGAGATGGTGATGCGTTCCGGGCTGGCCGGCTTGACGAAGAAGTCGCAGGCGCCGGACTGCATGGCCTTGACCACGGTGTCGATCCCGCCCGTCGAGGTCAGAACGATCACCGGCTGGTTGAAGCCACGCGCCCGCATCTCGACCAGGGTGTCCTGGCCCGAAATGCCGGGCATCACCAGATCCAGCAACACCACGTCCGCCGTGGCGCCAGACGTCAGATGCTGCATCGCCTCATCGCCGCTCTGGGCATGGGCGACCGCAAATCCGTCGCGCTCAAGCACGGCCTGGATCAGGCGACGCTGCGTCGGATCGTCATCGACGACGAGGACCGTTTTGGTCATGTGAAAACACCCACCGAATTGGACGCTCGCTCTTCCGGCGAGGCCTTGTACTTGTCCCTGATTGATACAGGACGGTGGTAAAGGCGGAGTTTCCTAGAGTTGAGTCAGGCCTTAACCGGCGTGGTTTCCTGAGTGTTACTCTTCGGGTCGCGAATAGTGACCATCGGCAGAAAGAACTGCACCAGCGGGCCGATGGTGAAAGCATAGAGCAGAGTCCCCACGCCCACCGTGCCGCCCAGCAGCCAGCCCAGCCCCAGGACTGTCAGCTCGATCCCGGTGCGCACGACACGCAGTGACCAGCTGGTCCTGCGGGCCAGGCCGGTCATCAGCCCGTCGCGCGGTCCC
>JANNFM010000092.1:0-3885 GCA_031379795.1 Alphaproteobacteria bacterium | reverse complement strand
GCCTGACCGCGATCTTGCGGCATGGCCGCCACGGCTCCCCAGCCAGGCCATGACCCCGTAGACAACCATAGACCAAGGTCAGCTAAGCAACCAACCAGAGGCGAACGTGAAATCAATTAGACAACAGTTGCAATAACCCCTCCTTGGCTTTGCCGCTGAACGGGCGCATCAGGGGTTATTGCAACTGTCACCGAAATATAAGGGTCAGAACTTTACCTCCGCGTGGCCGCCTTTGATTTTGTGGGTTACGTCCATACCGAGCATCATCCGGGCGGTATTCATTACGCCAAGCTCTCCGGCCCAGATCGACGCGTCGCCCAGATCCATACGCATCATCAGCAGGTTCGGGCCATCTTTGCCGCCGGGAAACCAGGCTTCGACAAAATTGCTCCATTGCTTGTCGAGCCTTTCGCGGCTGGTTTCTTCGCTCAGAACGCCCGAAAAACGGCAGAAAACATCGTGGGTCTTGGATTGATAGGTGGCCGTTGCCGCTCCCATTGCTCCGAAGCGGCTGTTGCGCCCGGTGAAGAACCAGATCGCTGAGTTGGCGTCCTTGTCGAGCTGCGCGGTCATCGGCGCTGCACTGTCCTGATCTTCATCCAGCTGGAGCATGACGAAAGAAGATTGCGTCATCGCCTGCCAAAACTTGTCCTTCAGATCGGTCGCATCGCCTTGTTCATAGTTCATTGGGGCTTTTCCTCAGGGTTCCGCATGTAAACCGCGTAGAGGCGAAGTTGTTCCGGCATTCCTTGTGAACACTCGTACAATGCGAGGCGTTTCTGGGTCCGCTGGGCGATTGCGGCGTCGGCTCTTCTTGTCATCAGCTGAACATTGGAAAGTCAGGGTGCCGCATCGATTGCAGCGACCCGGACGGAAGACCCGGGGACGCGACACCCATCCCCACAATCGCACGCCCGACCCGAGCCTAGTGAGCCGCGGCGACCTGCCGTTGCACGTTTCTTGCGGGGAAGAGGTCCCAAAGTCGCCCGTTTGCGCCTATATGCGACGCTTCTGACCGTATGAGAGACGTGATCCTGAACCGACTGCGCCAGCGATGGCCTCATTCCGCGGCCTGGACCGTGATGGGTCTGACGGCCCTGCTGGCCGGGCCCGCGTGCGCGCCTGTGGGCTCGACGCCGACAGCCAAGGACACGGTGCGGTTTGCCTCGCAGGGGTTTTCTGACAAGGGCTTGCTGAAGATCAGTTCCGGCATGGATCCGGCCATGCAGTCGCTGGCGCTGCGCCACGATCCGGGGTTGCGGCGGGCCGATCTGTGGGCGCGGTCGCCGGGCTGGGGCAGCCTCGATCTGAAGCGTGTTCCGAGCCTGGGGTTTGAGGAACAGACGGACGCGGTGCTGGCGGCGGAACTGAATGACCTGCGGCCGTTCTCGAAACTGCCGATCCGGCCCATGAAGCCGTTTCTGCTGGAGGCGGGTGTCGAAGATCGCGCGCGGGCCATGCAGTGCCTGAGCCAGGCGGTCTATTACGAAGCCGCGCGCGAACCGCAGGTGGGCCAGGAGGCGGTGGCCCAGGTGGTGCTGAACCGCATGCGCCATCCGGCCTATCCGAAGTCGGTGTGCGGCGTGGTCTATCAGGGATCGGCGCGGACGACCGGTTGCCAGTTCACCTTTACCTGCGACGGCGCGCTGCGGTGGGCGCCGGAGCCTGAACTGTGGCGTCGTGCCAAGGCGGTGGCCGAGCGGGCCCTGGCCGGATACGTCGACAAACAGGTGGGCTCGGCGACGCACTATCATGCGCAATATGTGTCGCCCTACTGGGCCCCGACCCTGGTGAAGATGACCCAGGTGGGTCAGCACATCTTCTATCGCTGGACCGGCCCCTCGGGCGAGCCGCCAGCCTTTACCGGTCGCTATGCCGGCGGTGAGGCCTATCTGACCCCCGCCATCCTGGGCGGCGTGGACCAGCGTACCCAGGGCGGACTGTTTTCGCCGGAACTTCAGGGGATACCCGCCGAGCGCATGGTGACGCTGTCGGTCGCGGGGGAGGTCCGTACCTACAGCGTTGTGGATCCCACCCAGCCCCGGGGGGAGCGTACGCGCGTGATGGGCGTCCTGATGTCCACCCGTCGCCAGCCGACGCCGGAGGAGATCAAGCGCATCAACGAGAGCCTGGAGGCGATGGAACGCGACATGGGTCAGAAACCGGCCGCGGTGTCGCCGTCAACGGCGGCACCCGTGCGTGCGGCGCCTGCCGCCTGAGGTCAGCCCGAGAAGGCGTTGGGGTAGGCGACCATGATCGGCCCGGCGAAGGCGTCGCGCTCGATCTCCAGCGCCATGAAGGCGGGCGATCCGGAGTAGGGCGCGCGAACGTTGGCCGCCATGGCGGCCGTGAACCCGAACTTCGGATAGTAGAGGGGTTGTCCCAGCACCAGCACGCCGCGCGCGCCGAACTCGCGCGCGGTCGTCAGGCTGGCGCGAACCAGGTCTGATCCGAGGCCTTTGATCTGGCGTTCAGGCCTGACCGCCATCGGGGCCAGTGCGGCGTAAAGCTGCGCATTGTCAGCCCACAGGCGGCTATAGAGGATGTGGCCCTGGAGCACGCCGTCCTCCTCGGCCACCAGCTCGAACATGACGTCGCTGTCAGAGCGAAGGCGTTCGATCAGCGCGGCCTCATCCGGTTTGCCGAAGGCCAGGGTGTTGATCCCGGCGATCGCGGCATGGTCGCTGGCCCGGGCGTGGCGGATCATTGGGCTACCAGGCCCCGATCTTCTGCGCTTCGGCGGGGGCTATGGGATGGTGAGCCGCTTCGTGGTCCTGCTCGGCCAGGAAACGCACGGCCTCCAGCGCCGCCATACAGCCCATGCCTGCCGCCGTGACGGCCTGACGATAGATATCGTCGGTGACGTCGCCGGCGGCATAGACGCCCGGGATGGCGGTAGCGGCGGACCCCGCCACGACGTCCAGATAGCCGCTGGCGTCCATGGCCAGCTGGCCCTTGAACAGTTCAGACGACGGGGCATGGCCGATGGCGATGAACACGCCGTCGGTGGCGAGGGTTTGGGTCGCGCCGGTGTTGACGTCTTTCAGGCGCACGCCGGTGACGCTGGAGGGATTTGTGTCACCCAGTACCTCGTCGACGGCGTGATCCCAGATCACCTCGATCTTGGGGTGGCTTAGCAGGCGTTGCTGCAGGATTTTTTCCGCACGAAATTCGGCCTTGCGGTGCACGACTGTGACCTTTGACGCGAAGTTGGTGAGGAAGAGCGCTTCTTCCACCGCCGTGTTGCCGCCGCCGACCACCACCACCTGCTTGCCGCGATAGAAGAAGCCGTCGCAGGTGGCGCAGGCCGAGACGCCGAAACCCTGGAACTTCTGTTCGCTGGGCAGGCCCAGCCATTTGGCCTGGGCACCGGTGGCGATGATCAGGGTTTCCGCCAGCCAGACCTGGCCGCTATCCGTTTCGAGGCGGAACGGGCGCTGCGACAGGTCGGCCTTGAGCACGATGTCGCTGATGATCTCGGTGCCCACATGCGCGGCCTGGGCCTGCATCTGGTCCATCAGCCAGGGACCCTGGATGACCTCGGCGAAACCTGGGTAGTTTTCCACATCGGTGGTGATGGTCAGCTGGCCGCCGGGCTGGATCCCCTGGATCAGCACGGGGTTCAGCAGGGCGCGGGCCGCGTAGACGGCGGCGGTGTAGCCAGCGGGGCCAGAGCCCACGATCAGGCAGCGGACGGAACGAGGATCAGACATGAGGGCAATGTAGTGACGATTCCGGTCGGAGGCGACGGCAGAAGACGGTTTGGTCAACATCGTTTTCAGTCAAGCGGCTTTAGGATTCCGGCGTGGCCAATCTGGCCGAAACCGCCCCCTCGCCGCCGGCTAGCGGACGAAGACGGCTATGAGTGATCATTGTTCAGTTGGC
>JANNFM010000083.1:0-11215 GCA_031379795.1 Alphaproteobacteria bacterium | reverse complement strand
GTCTGAAATACTTTGTGCTGGGCGCGCTGTCGTCGGGGCTGCTGCTGTATGGCGCCAGCCTGATTTACGGGTTTGCCGGGTCGACAGTTTATAGTGAGATCGCGCTGGCGGCCGGGGCTCCGGGCAATACCGGCCTGTTGTTCGGCCTGGTATTTCTGATCTGCGGCATTGCGTTCAAGGTCTCCGCCGCACCGTTCCACATGTGGACGCCCGACGTCTATGAGGGTGCGCCAACCCCGGTCGTGGCGTTCTTCGCGGCCGCGCCGAAACTGGCGGCCATGGTGCTGTTTGCCCGCGTCCTCGGCGACGGCTTCGCCGCCGCCGCCGACCAGTGGCAGCAGATCCTGATCGTCATCGCGATGGCTTCGGTGGCGGTCGGCGCGTTCGCCGGGCTGGTGCAGAAGAACATCAAGCGGCTGTGGGCCTATTCGTCCATCGCCAACGTCGGCTACGCGTTGCTGGGCCTTTCATCGGGCACCGCCGAGGGCGTGCAGGCCATGTTGATGTTCATGGTCCTCTACATGATCGACGTGACCGGCTTCTTCGCCTGTCTTGCGGCCCTGTCGCGGGGCGGTCGGTCGATGGAGACGCTGGAAGACATGGCGGGACTCATCAAGGAGCGTCCGGCCATCGCCCTGGCGATGACGGTGTTTGCGCTGTCGGCGCTGGGTCTGCCGCCTTTCTCCGGCTTCTTCGGCAAGTACTATGTGTTCAAGGCGGCGCTGGATGCCGGCCTCTGGGGACCGGCTGTCTTCGGTCTGGTCGGCTCGGTTGTCGCGGCGTTCTATTACCTGCGCCTGATCAAGGCGATGTGGTTCGACGCCAGCCCCGGGACGACGGACAAACCGCCGGTAGAGGCCAATGCCATCGCCCTGGCTGCCGCCGTGTTCACCTTCCCGGTCGTAATCATCGCGTTGCGCGGACTTGATGGGCTTGCGGAACGGGCGGCGCACGCGATCGGTCTGGTCTAGGGTTTGACCAACCACCCGCCAATTGAAGCCTACGACGAACTGGACTCGACCAACGCAGAGGCTCGGCGGCGCGCCGATGCGGGGGACTTCGGGCCGGTCTGGATCACCGCAGCTGTACAGACGGCGGGGCGGGGTCGTCGCGGTCGGAACTGGTCGACGCAGCGCGGCAATCTGGCCGCGACCTTGCTGACCCTGACGGATCGCCCGCCAGCGGAGGCGGCGCAGCTGTCATTCGTCGCGGCGCTTGCGGCCTGCGATCTGGCCGACACCTGTCTGGGTCCAGGTGTTGCCCGGCTCAAATGGCCCAACGACGTGCTGGTTCACGGCCGCAAGGCGGTTGGCATTCTGGTGGAGTCCGGAACCCGCGCGGACGGTGGCTTATGGATCGCGGTCGGGATTGGCGTGAACCTGGCCTACGCTCCGGAGGATGTTGAGCGACCCGCCAGCGCTTTTGCGGATCACATGACTGGTCCACCACCGTCGCCCCACGACGCGCTCGAAGTTCTGGCGACGTCGTTTGACCGATGGCGGAAGGCCTGGACCACAGAAGGCTTCGGGCCCATTGCGGCGGGTTGGACGGCGCGGGCAACCGGCCTGGGCCAGCGTTGCGAGGCGCGCCTGCCAAACCGGACAGTCTCGGGTATCGCCGAGGGACTGGACAGCGATGGCGCATTGCGGCTGAGGCTGGACGGCGGCGCGCTGGAGCGCATAACGGCCGGCGACGTGTTTTTCGGGGCTTTGTGAGGCGAATATGCTGCTGGCGATCGAACAGGGCAACACCAATACGCTCTTCGCGGTGCACGACGGCGAGACCTGGATCGCCCAGTGGCGAGCAGCGACCCACTCGACCCGCACGGCGGATGAGTATGCGGTCTGGCTGTCGCAGCTGCTGGGCATGGCCGGACTGGCGATGGGGGCCTTCGACGGCTGCATCATTTCCAGCGTCGTGCCGCAGTCGATCTTCAACCTGCGTAATCTGGCGCGGCGCTATCTGCATGTCGAACCTCTGGTGATCGGCGAGAACGTCGATCTGGGCATCGAGGTGCGGATCGAAAAGCCGTCCGAAGCCGGGGCGGACCGGCTGGTGAATGCGGTCGGCGCTCACATCGTCTATCCGGGCGACCTGATTGTCATCGACAGCGGAACGGCCACCACCTTTGATATCGTGGCGGCGGACGGCGGCCTTGAAGGCTGTGCGATTGCGCCCGGAATCAACCTGTCGATGGAGGCGCTGCATCAGGCCGCCGCCAAGCTGCCGCGCATCGCGATCCAGAAGCCGCAGCGAATAATTGGCAAAGATACGGTCGGCGCCATGCAATCCGGCGTGTTTTGGGGCTATATAGGTCTCATCGAGGGGCTGATCACGCGCATCAAGAGCGAGTGGGACCGCCCCATGACCGTTGTCGGAACCGGTGGGGTTGCCTCGCTGTTTCATGGGGCAACGACAAGCATCGACCATTTCGACCCTGATCTCACCATTCGCGGCATGCTGGAAATCTGGCGCCGCAATTCAACGAAGGCCTGATGGCAAAATCCAGTAACGACGAACTCGTGTTCCTCCCGCTGGGGGGATCGAACGAGATCGGAATGAACTTCAATCTGTATGGCTATGGGCCGCCCGACGACCGCAAATGGATCGTCGTGGACCTGGGCGTGACCTTTGGCGACCAGACCACGCCCGGCGTGGAAGTGATCCTGCCCGATCCGGCTTTCATGGAAGAAAACGCCCACCGCCTGTTGGGCATTGTGTTGACCCATGCCCACGAGGACCACATCGGCGCGGTCGCCCACCTTTGGCCCCGGTTCAAGGCCCCGATCTATGCGACGCCCTTCACCGCCTTTATCCTGCGCGAGAAGCTGCGTGAGGCGGATCTGCTGGACGAGGCGGAAATCACCATCGTGCCCTTGGGGGGGACCATCGAGCTGGGTCCGTTCAAGCTGGAACTGATCACCCTGACCCATTCGATCCCCGAGCCGAACGGCCTGGCGATCCGCACGCCGCTGGGAACGATCCTGCACACCGGCGACTGGAAGATCGATCCGGACCCTCTGCTGGGCGGCCCCACCGACATCGACGCCATCCGCAAGCTGGGCGACGAGGGCGTGCTGGCGATGGTCTGCGACAGCACCAACGTCTTCGTGGACGGCCACGCTGGCTCGGAAGCCGATGTGCGCAAGGCGCTGATCCCGCTAATCGCCGGTTTCAAGGGCAAGGTGGCGGTGGCTTGTTTCGCCTCCAACGTGGCGCGGATGGACAGCGTGATCCGGGCGGCGGAGGCTAACGGACGCCGCGTCTGTCTGGTCGGTCGCTCGATGCACCGGATGGCGGCAGCCGCCAAGTCGGTCGGCCTGATGACCGACATCAAGCCCTTCATCGAGGATTCCGAAGCCAAGCGGCTGCCGGGCAACGGCGTGCTTTACCTGTGCACCGGCAGTCAGGGCGAGCCGCGCGCGGCGCTGTCGCGGATCGCCGAGGGTACGCACCCGCATGTGAACCTGGGTGCCAACGACGCCTGCGTTTTCTCCAGTCGGGTGATCCCCGGCAATGACGTCCCGATCCGTAACCTGCAGAACAAGCTGACCGAGCGTGGGGTGCGGCTCTACACCGAGCGCGATCATCCGGGCATCCATGTCTCGGGCCATCCATGTCGCGATGAACTGGCGCAGATGTATGCCTGGGCACGGCCGGAGATCTCAGTGCCCACCCATGGCGAACGCCGCCACCTGATGGAGCACGCGGCCTTCGCGCGTGACCTGCAGGTGCCGCAGCAGGTGACGCCGCGCAACGGCGACATGGTGCGCCTGGCGCCGGGCCGCGCCGAGATCATCGATGAGGTTCAGGCCGGACGCCTCTATGTGGACGCGGGCGTGGTGGTGCCGGAACACGGCGAGGCGCTGCGTGAGCGTCGGCATGCGGCTTACAACGGGATGCTGGCCGTTTCCGTGGTGCTGGATGGTCGAGGCAAGATTGTCTCCGGTCCTCAGGTGCGGGCGCTGGGCTTGCCGACCGAAAGCGAGGAACACCTCGACGAGGTGTTGAACGACCTGGCCGACGAAGCTGAAACCGCGTTGAAGCGCATGAAGGGCAATGACCTGGAGATGGACGAAGCCATCGAGAAGGCCATCTCGCGCGGCGTGAAGAAGGCCAGCCAGCGAATCTGGGGCCGGCGTCCGGTCGTCGAAACGACGGTATTGCGGGTTTAGGAGCGACAGCGTTCCCACCCATTGTCGTCATGGCCCGGCTTGTCCGGGCCACCCATGATCGCAGGCGACGCCGGGTGTGCGCGGTGCCGCCGTGGCCTTGGGATGTAGTCGGAGATCATGGGTGGCCCGGACAAGCCGGGCGATGATGGGTTTGAATGGAAAAGCCGTGACTGGCGAAAGCCAGCCAGCTTCTTGTGGGCTACTCCCATATCGCTTGCGGCATCTCTCAACCCCGGCTTTGATGCGGCGGGCGAGACGCGGGAAGCGCGCCGCTTGATGGGGCTGGGAGGCTTGCCGGAATGACGGCCTATAAGGGCACGCGGATCGTCGATTTCAGCCAGGGCATGGTCGGGCCCATGGCGGCCATGCTGCTGGGCGACTTTGCGGCGGAGATCGTCAAGGTCGAGCCGCCATCCGGCGACCGCCTGAAGACCCATCCCGGCTATCAGGCGTGGAACCGCAACAAGCAGGTCGTGACTCTGGATCTGGACTCCCCGGGGGGCATGGCGGCGGCGGGGGCGCTGATCGCCGGGGCGGACGTGGCCCTGTTTGACTTTGGGCCTACCCGGCTGAAAGCCCTGGCTCTCGATGCGGATACGTTGACGGCGGCGCACCCGACCCTGATCCATGCCTGGATGCCGCCCTATGGGACCACCGGGCGCTGGAGCGACCTGCCGGGGCACCACAGTCTGCTGGCGGCGCTCACGGCCATGCCGTTTCGCCAGGGCGCCTGGGAGGACACCCCGATCCACATGGTTCTGCCCATCGCCCATTCCTCGCAGGCCGTCCTGGGCGCGGCCGCGATGGGGGCGGCGCTGTTCGAGCGGTCGAAGAGCGGCGTGGGCCAAGCCGTGACGGTCAGTGGCCTGCACGGCTCGGCCGAGTGCGCGCCGCCGATGCGGTTCGAACTGATCGAACCGCTGCCGCGCGGCATCCCGCCAGGGTCAAACCCCCGCTATCGGCTCTATCAGTGCTCAGACGGCGAGTGGTTCTTCCTGGGGACCCTGTTCACCAACTTCTATCGCAAGGCGTTTGAGGCGCTGGAGCTTGGCGACCTGTTCGACGTGATGGAGCAGGACATGCTGGGCGCGCGCGAGATGCTGATCAGCATTTTCGAAACCCGCCCGCGGGAAGAATGGCTTGAGCTTCTGAAGGCCCATGATGTGCCGTGCGGTCCGGTGCGCCGGGGCGATGCCTGGCTGGGCGGGGCCATCGTTGCCGAGGCCAGGATGCGGCTGGCTTTCGATCACCCCGAGCTGGGCGAGGTGGCGATGCCGGCCCCGCCCGCGCGACTGAGCGCGACGCCCGCGCGCGTCACCGGGTTGCCGAGATCGATTGCCGCCCCGCCGTCCTGGCCAGCAAAGATCGCCGGATCAACCGGGTCCGCGCCGAGCGCGGCGCCGCTGGCCGGTATCAAGGTGCTGAACCTGGGCACTGTGATCGCCGGGGCTTACGCCGGGACCATCCTGGCCAATCTGGGCGCCGAGGTGATCAAGATCGAGGGGCCGGAGGCCGACCCGTTCCGTTCCGATGGCTCCCAGTTCCTGGTCTACAATCGCGGCGTCCGGGGGCTGGGGCTGGACCTGAAACAGCCGGGCGCGCGCGACGTGTTCCTGGACATGGTCCGTTCCGCCGACGTGGTGATCGACAACTATCGGCTGGGGGTCCGCAACCGGCTGGGCATCGGCTACGCGACATTGAAGGCGATCAACCCCCGGATCATCTCCTGTTCGATCAACGCCTATGGCGACACCGGTCCCTGGGCCGCGTTGCCGGGTTTTGACCCCTTGATGCAGTCCGAGGGCGGCATGATGGCCGCGCAGGGTGGAGACGACGATCCGATCCTCTAATCCATCGCGGTAAATGATATCGCCACGGCAGCGGTCGTGAGTGCTTCAGTCATTGCGGCTTTGAACGCTCGGCAAACGACGGGGGAGGGACAGGAGATTGTCTCCAGCCTGCTGGCCCAGAGCCTGCTCTATCAGCTGGGCGAGATGGTCGACTACGCTGGGCGTCCGCCCAACGACAAGGGTGGCCGTGACTGCCTGGGGCTGCGCGCGCTTTACCGATATTATCCGTGCGCCGATGGCTGGATCGCGTTGGCGTGCGACAGTGAGGCCGAGGCAGCGGCGGTCGGGCGTGTGCTTGGGGTGGACCTGGGTGCCGATCCTCTGAAGGCTGCGCGTGACGGCGACGTCGCGGCGCGGATCGAGGCGGCGCTGGCGACACGACTGCGCGATGAGACGATTGACGCCCTGCTGGCGGCGGGCGTCACGACCACGCCGGTCCGGCGTTTTGACGAGGCGCTGCAGGATCCCTGGCTCTGGGAGAACGGCCACATGGCACCCTGGGTGCATCCGCGCCTGGGCCCGGCCGTCAGCGCCCGCACCTATGCCGACTTCAGCCGCACGCCGGGCGGGTTTGTCCTGCCGACGCCGGACCTGGGCGAGCATACCCGTGAGGTGCTGACACAGTACGGCGTTTCGGACGACCGGATCGCGGAACTCCTGTCGACGGGCGCTGCGTTCGAGCCTCAGCGCGGTTGATCCGCAAGGAACCTCGAAGCCGGTCTCGCATCGGCGGCGGCGGCGGCGTATATCGTCCCCATGATTGGAAAACTGAACCATGTGGGCGTCGCCACGCCCTCCATCGAAAAGTCGGTCGAGATCTATCGTGACCTGCTGGGCGCCACCTCGATCGGTGAGAAGTTCGCGCTGCCTGAGCAGGGTGTCTGGGTCTGTTTTGTCGATGTGCCGAACAGCCAGATCGAACTGATCGAGCCCTATGGCGACAATTCGCCGATCACCGCCTTCCTGGCCAAGAACCCGGCTGGTGGTCAGCATCACATCTGTTTCGAGGTGCCGGACATTATCGCGGCGCGAGACGACATGGTCGCCAAGGGGGCTACGGTGCTCAACAACGGCGTGCCGCGTATCGGCGCGCACAAGGTGCCGGTGATCTTCGTCCATCCCAAGAATATGGGCGGCGTGCTGGTTGAGCTTATGGAAACGCCGAAGGGTGCGCACTGATGAGCCTGTTTACCTCCGTCGCGATCTTCCTGACCGTCTGGTGGACCGAGCTGTTCTGCGTCCTGCCGTTTGGCACGATCACCCACGCCGAGGCCGGGATCGACAAGGGCGACGGCGGTGATCCGGGTGCGCCCGTCGACCCCAAGATCAAGCAGAAGTTCCTGACCACGACCTGGATCTCGGTGCTGGTATTCGCCGCGATCTACGCGATCGTCTATTTCAAGCTGGTGCCGCTGCCGCGCGTGCCGGGCGCGCTGTAGCCCACCCCACCGAGTTTCCGAACGCGGCCACATCGTTGCCAAGGTCTTCGTGCCAAGGGTATCAGGGCCGTCCCTACTGACCCGAGAGTCTTCGAACCCATGCGCCTTTCGCGATACTTTATGCCGACCCTGCGCGAGGCGCCCTCGGATGCGCAGATCGTCTCGCACCAGTTGATGCTGCGCGCCGGTATGATCCGGCAGGAAGCGGCCGGGATCTATGCCTGGCTGCCTCTGGGTCTGAAAGTGCTCAAGAAGATCGAGCAGATCGTCCGGGAGGAGATGAACCGCGCCGGGGCCGTCGAAATCCTGATGCCCACCATCCAGCTGGCCGATCTCTGGAAGGAGAGCGGGCGCTTCGACGATTATGGCGACGAGATGCTGCGGATCAAGGATCGCCATGACCGCGACCTGCTTTTCGGGCCGACGGCGGAGGAAGTCGTGACCGACATTTTCCGCAGCTATGTGAAATCTTACAAAAGCCTGCCGCTCAATCTTTACAACATCCAGTGGAAGTTTCGCGACGAGCGCCGTCCCCGGTTCGGGGTGATGCGCGGGCGCGAGTTCCTGATGAAGGATGCCTACTCCTTCGACATCGACGAGGCCGAGGCGCGCAAGTCGTACAACCGGATGTTCCTGGCCTATCTGAACGTCTATGCGCGGCTGGGCCTGAAGGCGATCCCGGTGAAGGCCGACCCCGGCCCCATCGGCGGCGATCTCAGCCACGAGTTCATGATCCTGGCCGACACCGGCGAGAGCCAGGTCTTCGCTCACCGCGATCTGGTCGAGATGGGCGCGCCGGGTCCCGATCTGGACTGGCAGGGCGACCTGGAGGCCGAGGTCAGCCGGCGCACCAGCCTCTATGCCGCGTCGGACGAGATGCATGACGCCGCCCGCTTCGACGCGATGCCGTCGGACAAGCAGATGACCGCGCGGGGCATCGAGGTGGGCCACATCTTCTACTTCGGCACCAAGTACTCCCTGCCGATGAAGGCCAACGTGACCGGGCCGGACGGCAAGGACACCCCCGTGCAGATGGGCTCCTACGGCGTGGGCGTGTCGCGGCTGGTGGCGGCGATCATCGAGGCCAGTCACGACGACAGCGGGATCATCTGGCCGGACGTCGTGGCACCTTTCGGGGCGGCGGTGCTGAACCTGCGCGCCGGCGACGCGGCCTGCGATGCGGCCTGCGAGACGGCCTATGCCGCACTGACGGCGGCGGGCAAGGACCCGCTCTATGACGACCGCGACGAGCGGCCAGGCGCCAAGTTTGCCGCCACCGACCTGGTGGGCATCCCCTGGCAACTGGTGATCGGCCCCAAGGGTCTGGCTGACGGCGTGGTGGAATTGAAGCGGCGGGCGACCGGTGAGCGCCAGACCCTGCCGCTGGACGCGGCACTGAAGGCGATCATCAGATGAGGGGCGGCTAGTGCTGATGCCTTGCACGCGGCGAGCCCAGGGAACGAGTGCCACTCCACGACACGCAATCTCCCCTGTCATCCCGGCCGTAAGCCTGCGCCTGCAGGCTGAAGAGCCGGGACCCAGGGGCGGCACGCTGGGGCTCTGGGTCCCGGATCTCCACTGCGCTTCGTCCGGGATGACAGGGATAGGTGTGGGTTCAATCCGGGCGGAGCCCGCATGACCTCCGTCGCGCGACCGTTCGGCCTGTGGGAGCGGATGCTGGCCATTCGCTATCTGCGCGCCAAGCGCAGCCAGGGCGGGGTCGGGCTGATCTCGGTGATCTCGTTCATCGGGATCACCCTGGCGGTGGCGACGCTGATCATCGTGATGTCGGTGATGAACGGGTTCCGCCACGAATTGCTCAGCAGGATCCTGGGCTTCCAGGGTCATGTGTTCGTGACCGGCGGCGTGCTGGACGGACCGGCGCGGGATCTGGCGGCGGCGCGGATCCTGAAGGTGCCGGGGGTGGTTCAGGCCGCGCCGATCATCGAGGCCCAGGCCATCGCCGTCGGCCCCAGCCAGATCACCGGGGCGCTGGTGCGCGGCATCCGGCCGTCGGACCTGCACGACACGAAGCTGGTCTCCGGCAACATCACCAAGGGCGACCTGAAGGCCTTCGGGGTCGGCGACTATGGCGGCGACGTCATCGTGGTCGGCGAGCGGCTGGCCCAGAGCCTGGGCGTCGCGCCCGGCGACACGCTCTCGCTGATCTCGCCGTCGGGCGGGGCCACCGCGTTTGGCGGCACGCCGCTGCAGAAAGCCTACACGGTGGGGGCCACCTTCAGCGTCGGCATGAGCCAGTACGATCAGGCCTATATCTACATGCCGCTCAGTCAGGCGCAGCTGTTCTTCGGTCGCGAGGACACCGCCGACGCCATCGAGGTGCGGGTGGGCGACCCCGACAAGGCCGCAAAGATGAAGGCCGACATCAATACGGCGGCGGGTCCGGCGGCCCTGGTCACCGACTGGACGCAGCGGGACTCGTCCTACTGGGGCGCCTTGCAGGTCGAGCGGATGGTGATGCGGCTGATCCTGATGCTGCTGGTGGCCATAGCGGCGATGAACATCATTTCCGGGCTGGTGATGCTGGTGAAGAACAAGGGGCGCGATATCGCGATCCTGCGGACCATCGGGGCGGGGCAGGGGTCGATCCTGCGGATCTTCTTCATGGCCGGGGCCAGTGTCGGCGTGCTGGGTACGCTGGCGGGCCTGACCATCGGCACGCTGTTCTGCCTCTACATCGGCCCGATCCAGGGGTTCGTGGAATGGGTGACGGGGCAGGCGGTGTTCTCGTCGGATGTCTATTACCTGTCGCGGGTGCCGGCCAAGGTGGACTGGGCCGAGGTGGGGGTGATCGTCAGCTGGGCGCTGGGGATGAGTTTCCTGGCCACCCTGCCGCCGGCGCTCAGGGCCTCGAAAATCGATCCGGTCGAGGCGCTGCGCTATGAGTGAGCCGGTGTTGTCCATCCGCGGACTGGAGCGGACCTATGTGACGGCGGCGGGGTCGCTGAGCGTGCTGAAGGGCGTCGATCTGGACGTGCAGCCCGGCGAGATCGTGGGCCTGATCGGGCCATCGGGCTCGGGCAAGTCCAGCCTGCTGCATGCGGCGGGGTTGCTGGAACACCCCGACGCCGGGCGGATCACCATCCAGGGGGTCGACTGTTCCAGCCTGGGCGAGCGGGCGCGCACTGAGGTGCGGCTCTCGACCATTGGATTTGTGTACCAGTTCCATCACCTGCTGCCGGAGTTCTCGGCGCTGGACAATGTGGCGCTGCCCCGGATGATCGCCGGTGAGGACCGCAAGGCCGCCACCGCCCGGGCGGCGGAATTGCTGGAGGGGCTGGGCCTCAAGGATCGCATCCATCACCAGCCGGCCCAGCTTTCGGGCGGCGAACAACAGCGGGTGGCCGTCGCCCGGGCGCTGGCCAATTCGCCGCGCCTGCTGCTGGCCGACGAGCCGACGGGGAACCTGGACCCCGCGACTTCGACAGCGGTGTTCGACAGCCTCTATGCGCTGGCGCGACGCGAGGGTGTGGCGGCGCTGGTGGCGACGCACAATCTGGCGCTGGCGGGGCACATGGACCGGGTGTTTGCGCTGAGGGATGGGAAGCTGGAAGTCTGGGCGGGGGCCTAGGACGCCGGGCTGGGCGGTCGCCATCCACCCACAGTTGTCATCCCGGTTTCGCGTCACGCGAAGACCGGGACCCATAGGCTCCGAGGTCGGGATGTTGGTACAGCGTCGCCGCTGCGGCGCTATCCGGAAGCGCCAGCGTTTGTGGGTCCCGGTTTTCGC
>JANNFM010000076.1:0-3487 GCA_031379795.1 Alphaproteobacteria bacterium | reverse complement strand
CCTCAGAGGCAATGACGGGCAGGTGAGAATTGCCCCACGACCAGAGCCAGTCGTGGGTCCCCGTGGTGCCAACGACCTGCATGTCCGCAACAACCTTCCGGTCGCCGCCATCTGAAAAGGTCAGCGTCGCAGCTTGGAGATCATAGTCGTAACGGGGCCATGTCCCGAGTTGATAGACCTCACTCAGTTGATCCTGTTTGGCCTTCAGGTCCCTGAAAGCTTCTTCGCGCCACGCGGCATACCATTCTGGAGCCTTCATCACGCCAGCTCGAACGGTTCCAGTCCGGCCAGCCGCATGGCCGTCGGACGCTGCGGGATCGGCCTTGGCTTCATGCCGCGAACCTCGTCGGCCACGTGACGGATGTGGTCCGGGGTGGTGCCGCAACAGCCGCCCAGGATGTTGACGATCCCGTCCTTGGCCCACTCATGCAGCTGGTGGCCGGTCTGGTCGGGGCTCTCGTCGTACTCCCCCATGGCGTTGGGCAGGCCCGCGTTGGGATAGGCCGAGACCAGGGTGTCGGCGATCCGTGACAGCTCCGCGATATGCGGCCGCATCAGGTCCGCCCCCAGCGCGCAGTTCAGGCCGATGGCAAACGGCTTGGCGTGGCGCACCGAGTTCCAGAATGCCTCCACCGTCTGGCCCGACAACGTACGTCCCGAACGGTCGGTGATGGTGCCGGAAATCCAGATCGGCAGCGGCTCATAGCCTTCGTCCTCAAGGTCGAGGATCGCCTTCAGCGCGGCCTTGCAGTTGAGCGTGTCGGTGATGGTTTCCACCAGATAGAGGTCAACGCCCCCGTCGTGCAGCGCAAGCACCTGCTCGCGATAGGCTGCATAAACCTGATCGAACGTCACCTTGCGGGCACCAGGATCGTTCACGTCCGAGCTCATCGACAGCATCACCGGCAGCGGGCCGATGGACCCGGCCACAAAGCGCGGCTTATCCGGCTCCTTCGCCGTCCAGCGATCGGCGACCTCGCGGGCGATCCGGGCAGCAGCCAGGTTGATGTCGCGCACGGCGGCTTCCTGGGCGTATTCGCCCTGGCCGATGGAGGTGGACGAGAAGGTGTTGGTCTCGGAGATGTCGGCGCCGGCCGCGTAGTACTGGTCGTGCAGGTCCGCCACGATATCCGGCCGCGTCAGGCACAGGATGTCGTTGTTGCCCTTCATCTGGCCCGGATGATCCAGGAACCGGTCACCGCGATAGTCGGCCTCGGAAAGCCCCCGCTTCTGGAACATCACGCCCCACGAGCCATCGAGGATCAGCACCCGCTCTTTCGCGGCAGCCTTCAGCGCCTTGATACGGTCCTGACGGGTCATAGTGCGTCGCGTCCTTCAGAATTTCGCCGGACAAATCCGGTCCAGAGGGCCTGCCCTCCGAAGCCTTGGCGAAGGAGGGTCATGCCGCGGCTTCCTTGGTTTCGAGGGGGGTCTCGCGCACGCCCAGCACCCGGCAAATCGCATAGGTCAGGTCGGCGCGGTTGAGCGTGTAGAAGTGGAAGTCGGCAAAGCCTTCCTCCGCCAGCTTGGCGCACATCTCGGCGGCCACGGAGGCGGCGACCAGCTTGCGGGTCTCCGGATCCTCGTCGAGACCTTCGAACAGATTGGCCAGCCAGCCCGGAATGGCGACGCCGATCCGCCCGGACATGTTGGCAAGTCCCGAGAAGCTGGACACCGGCATGATCCCCGGCAGGATCGGGATGGTCACGCCCGCCTTGCGGATACGCTCGATGAACCTCAGGTAGCCGTCGATGTCGAAAAAGAAATTGGAGATCGCCCGCGTCGCACCGGCATCGATCTTGGCCTTCAGCACCTCGATATCATGGTCGACCGACGGGCTTTCCGGGTGGATCTGCGGATAGACGCCGACGCTGACTTCGAACGGCGCGATCTCACGAATGCCGGCGGTCAGTTCGGTGGCGTTCTGATAGCCGTCGGCGCGGGGCACATAGGCGCCGCCCAGCGACCCCGGCGGGTCGCCACGCAGGGCGACGATGTGACGGATGCCGGCGGCCCAGTAGTCGCGGACCACCTCATCTACGTCGGCGCGAGACGCCTCGACGCAGGTCAAATGAGCGGCAGGGCGGAGTGTGGTCTCCTTCAGCATACGCACCACCGTGCGGTGCGTACGCTCCCGCGTCGAGCCCCCGGCCCCGTAGGTCACCGAAACGAACGACGGGTTCAAAGGCTCCAGCCGCCGGATCGCCTCCCACAGCGCCTCCTCCGATTTCGGCCCCTTGGGCGGCGAAAACTCGAACGAGACATTCGGGCGCGGTCGACCGGGCACCCCGGCGCGCGCCACAGGCCCCAGGGCGGTGGGCGGGGTCATGCAGCCATCCTCAGGTCATCAGGGGTTCGGGCCGCTGCCCAGATCTTGACGGTCAGGCCGTCGAGACGGGTCGGCGGCATGGAAGTCAGCGCCACGCTTGGCAGGCCTGCCTCGGTCAGCCAGCGCGCCATCTCCTCGTCGGTGAACCCCAGGCGTCGATGCTGGTGTTCTTCGCGCAGGAACTCGTGACTGTGCGGGGCGAAATCGACGATGATTAGTCGGCCATCAGCGGTCAGGAGGCGCGCTGCCTCGCGGACCGCCGCCGCCGGATCGCCCAGGTAGTGCAGCACCTGATGGACGACCACCAGGTCCGCTGTGGCGTCGGCCAGGCGCGTATCCAGGATGTCGCCGTGGCGCAGTTCAACGTTGGCCAGCCCGGCCTCTGCGGTGTTGCGCCGGGCGATGTTGAGCATCTGTTGCGACAGGTCCAGCCCCACGGACCGGGCAGCCTGTGGGCCCAGCAAGGTCAGCATGCGCCCCGTGCCCGAGCCAAGATCCACCAGCTGGCGAATGCGTCGCTCGCCCGTCACACGGAGAATGGCCGCCTCAACATCGTGGTCAGACACGTAGAGCGACCGGAGTTCGTCCCAACGCACGGCGTTCTCGGCGAAATAGACCTGAGCTGCAGAAGCTCGCTCCATCAGCACGACGTCGAGTCGCGCCCAATCACGCGCCAGACCCGCGTCATCGATTTCCACGTGCGACAATACCTGATCAATCAGGTCACGCTGCCGACCCGCGCCGGACAGGCGGTAGAAGACCCAGGCACCGTCCGGAAAGCGTTCCACCAGCCCGGCCTCGGCCAATAGCTTGAGGTGCCGCGACACCCTGGGCTGGCTTTGATCCAGCACGCGACAGAGCTCCAGCACCGCCAGTTCCTCACGCGCCAGCAAAGCCAGAATGCGCAGACGCGACGGCTCGCCCGCGGCCCGCAGCACATCCACGATCTGTTTGGCCGTGAGTTTCATAATCACATAAAGATATCTTTATATGAATATTTCGTCAAGGGCCGGACCTTGGCTGTGGGTAGCACACGATATGTCCGGTTTTCGTAGCAGACGATCTGTCCGGTTTGGCCGGGGTGGATCTGATGCATGCGGAGATACGGATGGCACGGATTGGCGAGGCGATTGGACGCTACAAGCGCGGGGGGATGAG
>JANNFM010000072.1:0-5068 GCA_031379795.1 Alphaproteobacteria bacterium | reverse complement strand
GACGTCGAAAAGGCCGTCGCCGGGGGTGCGCCGCAACCCAGCGCCGCGCTGAGCGGGGGTACACTGATCTTCGCCAGCGATCGCGGCGACAGTGCCTATGTCGAGGCAGTCAGCCTGATCAATGAAAAGCGCTACGGCGAGGCGCTGGCGTCGCTGGACAGGGCGCGCGTGGCCTTTGGACCGCATCCGGATGTACTCACCTACCAAGGCTATACCTGGCGCAAGCTGGGCCACTTCGACCGGGCCGAGCAGTATTACCTCCAGGCGCTGGCCATCGCGCCGGACCATCGCGGCGCCACCGAATATTTCGGTGAACTGAAAGTCGAACGCGGCGACCGGGCTGGCGCACAGGCGATGCTGGCCAAGCTGGAACGGGTCTGCACCTTCGGGTGCGCCGAAGCCGAGGAGCTGCGCCGTTGGATCGACGCCGGCGGCGAGCCCGGGCGCTAACCCTTGCGATCACGGTGGCGGCGTCGGCCTGTCTGGCCGCCGACGCCGCGCCGCCGATCCGTGCGATGTTGTGGATTTCGCCTCAGGCGGACCCGGCCATCGTGCTGGCGACCGAGCCCGCAGAGTGCCTGCGCCGCCCTGCCGATGCACAGCAGACGCACAGTGTTGAAGTCGGTCGCGCGGCCTTTCGCACCCCGACGCTGCTGGGCGGCCAGGCCGCACGCGCGCGCCTGACCTGCGAGAGTTGCCACCGATCCGGGCGCGACAATCCGGACTTTCTGTTCCCGGGTGCCTCCGGGCCGGCCGGCACCGCCGACGTCACCCTGTCACTGTTTTCCAGCCATCGCGGCAACGGCATCCATGATCCCCGGCCTATTCCGGATCTGACCGGACCTCGCGGCGCACTCAAGGTGGCGCCAGCGGACCTGCCGCGCTTTATCCGTGGCCTGATTGTCGAGGAGTTTGACGGTCCCGAGCCGTCGCCCGCCGTGCTGGACGGGCTCAGCGCCTATGTGCGGGCGCTGAACCCAGCCGCCTGCCCCGGCCATCCGCGCAGCGCCATCACGCTGGCCTCCCTCATGAACAACGTCCGGCGCGCCCTGGGCGCGGCGCGCGTCGAGCTGGCGGCCGGCGACGGGGCGACCGCCGTGTTGATGATCGCCTCCGCCCGCGCGCAGTTGGGCCTGATTGATGAGCGCTACGCCGGCCTGGTGCCTGAGCGTGCGCGCGTTCGCAAGGCCGACGCAGCGCTCGCAGACCTGCAGGGCGCGGTGCGCAATCGGGGTGCCGGGGCCGCTGTCGTGCTCGAAACCTGGCTCACCCAGGCGGCCGAACTAGAGGCACGACTCGCCGCGCGCGAAGCCCGATCCCTGTTCAATCCCACCCGACTTTCCCCGGCTGCAAACGCCCGCTTGCCCCCCAAGGCTTCCTGACTATATTGCGCGCCTTCCGACGGGGTCCCACTCCTCCCGTACGGCTTGAGGTGCGGTGGCCGAGTGGTTGAAGGCGCACGCTTGGAAAGCGTGTTTAGGTGAAAGCCTAACGTGGGTTCGAATCCCACCCGCACCGCCAACCAGGTTGGGCGCCAGGTCTCCCGGCCCGCGACTCCACAAATAACCCGGAGATAACCGCTGCCTACGGGCTGTGTTGGGTCACGCATGGCCCCACGTTCCGGCCTGTTTGGCGCTCCAATGGCCCCATTTCCGGGCCGAGTCTCCGCCCCCCAAATTACGTGACGGATTGGTCCCGCAGGCATTGTCAGGTCAAATGCACCGCCCAGTAAGGGGGTGGGTCTAGGCAGGTGAAATGGCCCGTCAGAACAAGACCCTCGATCCGTTCCGCTGGTTCGACTCGTCGCCCGAAGTGATCCGGTTGGTCGTCATGATGTACGTCCGCTACCCGCTGTCGCTGCGCAACGTCGAGGACCTGCTGTTCGAGCGCGGGATCGACATCTGCCACGAGACGGTCCGGCTGTGGTGGAACCGGTTCGGCCCGATGTTCGCTGCCGAGATCCGCAAAAAACGGGTCGACCGGATGCGGGCCCACACCCACTGGCGATGGCATCTCGACGAGGTCTACGTGAAGATCAATGGCGAGATGCGCTACCTCTGGCGAGCCGTTGATCATGAGGGCGAGGTGCTGGAATCCCTCGTCACCACCACGCGGGACAAGGCCGCCGCGTTGAAGTTCATCAAGAAAGCGATGAAGCGCCACGGCCGGACGAGCGCCATCGTCACCGATGGGCTTCGATCTTATGGCGCAGCGCTGAGAGAGATCGGCGCCACCGATCGCCAGGAACAGGGGCGCTGGAAGAACAACCGCGCGGAGAATTCCCACCTTCCCTTCCGACGACGAGAACGGGCGATGATCCGATTCCGGAGGATGAAGACGCTCCAGAAATTTGCCGCCGTCCACGGCACGGTCCACAACCATTTCAGCCAGGAACGCCACCTCATCAGCAGAGACCTCTACCGCGAACGACGCTCAGCCGCCCTGGCTGAGTGGCGCGCGGTCATGGGCTAAGGCCAGGCTCGGAATAGGGAGATTGCGCCAAACTGGAGACCGGTTGTCGTTCGACTGACACCACCCTCATGGCCATATCTGGAGACGAGTTACAGTTAGCCTGACAGCACCCTCGCCATCATGCCGCTTCCTGTGCATCCACCGTCACGGACAAGCGTAGGCCCATCGCCTTTAGCACGCCAAGCAATGTCGTGAGGCGTGGATTGCCCTCGGCACTGAGGGATTTGTAGAGCGCTTCGCGTGCAAGGCCGGTCCTCTCCGCGATCATCGCCATGCCCTTGGAGCGGGCGATGTCGCCAAGTGTCGCTGCGATGATTTGTGCGTCGCCATCCTCCAGCGCGGCGTCGAGGAATGCGACGACCGCTTCGGGGGAGTCGATATAGTCGGCGCTGTCATAAGCGCGGGTGGTGACCTTATTCATGGGTTCTCAACCTTCCAATCGTCCCACAGCGCGAGCGCCGTCTTGATGTCGCGCGCCTGGGTGGACTTGTCACCGCCGGCCAGGAGTAGAATGAGTTCCTCGCCGCGCGTTGCGTAGTAGACGCGGTATCCCGGACCGATATTGATCCGCAGTTCACTGACGCCTTTGCCAACAGGACGTATATCGCCAGGATTTCCATCTGCGAGGCGCCTAATTCGCATGTCGATGCGCGCACGACCCTGAAGATCACGCAGCCCCCGCAACCAATCGTCGATGATTTCCGTTCGAAGGAGCCGCGCCATGGGTTATTGTAATATATAGATTACATAATGTCAAGCTCGGGGCTGGCAGGTTGCCGGAGGGCATTGTCAGCTCAAATGCACCGGCCGGTAAGAGGTAGGGTTTTGGCGGGCCAAATGGCCCGCAAGAAGAAGACCCACGATCCGTTCCGCTGGTTCGACTCGTCGCCCGAGGTCATCCAGATGGTGGTGATGCTGTACGTGCGTTTCCCGTTGTCACTGCGGAATGTTGAGGACCTGGCCTTTGAGCGCGGTATCGACATCTGCCATGAGACGGTGCGGCTTTGGGTGAACCGGTTCGGCCCGATGTTCGCCTCGAAGATCCGGTCACGCCTGGTCCAGGCCATGCGCCAGAACACCCACTGGCGATGGCATCTGGATGAAGTGTTTGTCCGTGTGAACGGTGAGCGCCGCTACCTCTGGCGCGCCGTCGACCATGAGGGCGAGGTGCTGGAATCCTTCGTGACCAAGAGGCGGGACAAGGCTGCGGCATTGAAGTTCCTGAGGAAAGCGCTGAAGCGCCACGGCCCTGCGCGCGTCATCGTCACTGACCGGCTGCGCTCCTATCGCGCGGCGATGAAGCAGCTCGGAAACTCCGATCGACAAGAAGTCGGCCGCTGGCTCAACAATCGCGCAGAGAACAGCCACCTGCCCTTCCGACGACGGGAACGCGCCATGCAGCGGTTCCGACGGATGAAGACCCTACAAAGGTTCGTCGCCACCCACGCCTCATTCCACAATCACTTCAACCAGGAGCGTCACCTCGTCACCCGCCAGGAGTATCGGACCCGACGCTCAGCCGCCCTGGCCGAGTGGAAATCGCTCGTGGCGTGAAAGCCGCTCGCGGTTGGAGAAATTGCGCCAAACTGGAGACGGGTTGCAGTTCGCCTGACAGCACCGCCACTTAACTAACTGAATTATATCTATTTTCTGATGATTTGGGCCCGAATTCGAAATCGACTTCGGCTACATCCCGAAACTCACCTGAACCGACGTAATTTCCCTGCTTTCGCGCAGAATCCGCAGTTATGGGCAATGTCGTCTCCGTCGGATTTCACAGCCTGAATACGGACGACATTACCGCGGGTTAGATTCGCAAACCCGATTGATGGTTCGAATCCTATTTGGTGCTCGCCAGACAGCTTTGAGCGAACACAGGGCGCCAATACGCTCGAGGAAGGGGAGAACCTGCAAAGATGCCTTGAAATTGGGCGAAAGCGCCTGGTCTCCGATCAATGTGCACCTGGTTTCGGCAATCTGAACCCGACGAGGGGACACGTTTAATCCGGGCAGGATCATTCCCATCCGATCCCCTAACAAGCTGGGATGCGTGTCCTCGTCATAGACCCGGACCCCGCCCGCGCCGCCCTGGTCGCCGAGGGCCTCACTGGCATCGACCCCCTCGTGGTCCGCCTGGCAGCAGAATTCGTGGAAGCGGACGTTTCCGCCTTTGCGCCGGACGTCGTGGTTGTGGCCGCCGACAGCCCTGATCGCGACACGCTCGAGAGTCTCAGGGAATCCAGCGCAGCGAACCCACGGCCGATCGTGATGTTCGTTGATCGCTCCACGCCAGGTCTCGCCGAGGCCGCCGTCGAAGCCGGCGTCGCGGCCTATGTTGTCAACGGGCTATCGGCCGGCCGGGTCCGGTCGGTGCTCGAGGTCGCCATGACCCGGTTCAAACTGATGCAGAAGCTCCGGGGCGAACTGGAGAAGGCCAAATCGGATCTGGCGTCACGCAAGTCAGTAGAGCGCGCCAAGGGGTTATTGATGAAAGAACGGGGTCTGGATGAGCCGCAGGCCTATGCCCTGCTGCGAAAGCTGGCGATGGACTCAGGACGGCCGTTGGGCGCGGTTGCCTCAGATCTGCTCACCTATG
>JANNFM010000054.1:0-6130 GCA_031379795.1 Alphaproteobacteria bacterium | reverse complement strand
CTAAGCCCGCTCGGCCGCCGACCTGTGGATTTGTGGACGAGGCTCCGCCTCGACCACAACCCCACAGGCCCAAACACAACAACAGAAGCGGACATTTGATTAGCTACGAAAAGCGGACATCTTCATTTGCTATCGACAGGGCCGGACCTTGGCCAGACCGCCTGTTTGATACACATCGATTGTACGCCCGATGTAGCGATCTTGTATAAAACGTTCGTTATGAAACGCGTCCTGATCATCGGAAACTCGGGCGGTGGCAAATCGACCCTGGCCCGACGCCTTGGGGCCAGGCTTGGCCTGCCGGTCATCCACCTCGACGTGCTGTTCTGGAAGCCCGGCTGGGTCGAGAGCGATGACGACGAATTCCGGGCCTCGGTCGCAGAGGCCCTCAGGGCCCCGGCCTGGGTCTGCGACGGAGACTTCGGTAGTTCGCTGGACGTGCGGGCGCCGTTGGCGGACACCATCATATGGTTCGACCAGCCGCCCTGGCTGTGCGTGATCCGGGCCATTTGGCGGATCGTCAAGTTTCGACGCGGGGGTCGTCCTGACATGACCGAGGGCTGTGACGAGAACCTTGATCTAAAGTTCTACGGCTACATCCTGAGCTGGAACCGAACCCGACGCCCGCGCCTTCAAGCCGCCCTGGCCGCCTACGGAACCCAGGCGCGCCTTGTCCGCCTCAGAAGCGACCGCGAGATCGCCGCCTTCCTCGCCCGGGCTTGACCCGGCGACGCCCAGGGCGCTTATGCGACCCCGGTGGGCCCGCGCGGCGGCCTGGACATCGGCCCACCCTCGAACCCGTGCGTCAGCATGGTTCCGCGGTCGCTCGACCGCCTGCCCCGCTCTGGTATCCCAATGTCATCTCCAGGTTCCCTCTGGCGCCACCGCGATTTCATTCGCCTGTGGTCCGCACAAAGCATCTCGGCCTTCGGCGCCCGCATCACCCGTGAAGGCCTGCCGATCCTGGCGGTTACGACCCTGGCTGCCTCGCCCGGCGCCCTGGGTGTTCTGGCGGCCGTGGGCAGCGGCGCGGCGCTGATCGTCGGACTGACGTCGGGCGGTTTCATCGATCGATCCCGCCGCCGCCCCATCCTGATCGGCGCGGACCTGTTGCGCGCAATGGTCCTGTTGAGCTTGCCGGTTGCGGCGATGTTGGGGCTGGTCACCCTGCCGCACCTGCTGATCGCGACGGCGCTGGTCACCGGCGCCAGCGTCGCCTTCGATATCGCCAGTCACGCCTATCTCCCGGCCCTGATCGGCAAGCCCCAGCTCGTGGACGGCAACGCGAAGCTAGCGACGACCGAGGCCATCGCCGAGGTCGGTGGCCCGGCCCTGGCCGGCGTGCTGTTCCAATGGCTGACCGCGCCCATCGCCGTCATCGTCAACGCCGGCACCTATCTGGCCTCGGCGGCCTTTCTGGCGACCCTGCGCTCCGCCGAGCCGCCGCCCGAGGTCGAACCCCCGCAGAGCTGGACCCATGAAATCACCCAGGGTTTCCGGCTGGCCTGGGCCGAACCGCGGGTTCGCGCCCTGCTGCTGATGAACGTGGCCCAGGGGCTGTTCGGCGGGGTGTTTTCGGCGCTCTACATCGTGTTCGCGCTGCGGACGCTGAACCTTCCGACGTCCTTGCTCGGGATCGCGATCGCGGCCGGCGGCGTCGGGGCTCTGATGGGGGCTGGCCTTGGCCCCTGGCTGGCGCGACGCCTGGGCATGGGGCCGGCGATCATCCTGACCATCCTTTGCGCTTCGATTTCGGCGATGACGATATCGCTGGCGCCGACCGACCGCGAGGGTGCCTTGACCGTTCTGATCCTCACCCAGATCACCGGCGATGCGTTCGGCGTGGCCAGCATGGTCCTGATCGCCTCCCTGCGTCAGAGCCTGCTACCGCAATCGGTGCTGGGTCGGGTCGGCGGTGCCTTCCACGCCGCAGCCGGAGGAGTCGCCATCGTGGGCGCCCTGGGCGGAGGCCTGCTGGGCGATATGATCGGCACCCGCCTGGCGCTGGCCATAGCCGGAGCCGGCTTCCTGCTCATCCCGCTGATCGGTGTCCTGTCACCCCTTCGACGGGTCGGTCAGATCGACGGAACGGTCACCCCACCGTGATCCAGCCAGCCGGCAACGACGACAGCAATACGTTCTGCAGGATCATCTGGCCGCCGCCCGTCATGTTGATGACAGTGTCGGCGCCGACCTGGCTGAGGGTGAACTGGGTCCCGGGGTCCAGCTGCACCCGATCGCCTTCGCCGGAATTGAAGTCGGTCACCCGGTCCAGCCCGGTGTCGCCGAACGAGAGGAAGGTGTCGGCGCCCAGTCCACCGGACAGCACGTCGGAACCACGATCTCCCGAGACGATATCATTGCCGTCGTCGCCACGGACCGTGTCATCCCCCTGGCCGCCGCGCATAAGGTCGTTGCCGGTGCCGCCGCCCAGGATGTCGTTGCCCAGGTTGCCGTAGACGATGTCGTCGCCGGCCTCGCCGAACAGGGTGTCCTCGTCCTTGCCGCCGACCACCCAGTCCGTGCCCGTACCCCCGACACATAAGTCGTTGCCCATGTTCCCGTTGATGTCGTCGAAACCCGCGCCGCCAGTGATGGTGTCATTGCCATCGTCGCCACGCAGATAGTTCCGCCCGTCGCCGCCGCCGATGACATCGCCGTCGACGCCACCGAACAACTGGTCATCGCCCTCGGCGCCCGCGAGGGTGTCGGTGCCCTCGCCGCCACCGACACTGTCGTCACCCGCGCCGGCCGAATAGCTGTCGGCGCCCGCGCCCAGTATCCGCGTGTCGGCCTGGGGCGAGCCTGCCTCCACCAGACCCGCAGGGGCAGGCGCAACCGAGCCGGTCGTGATGTTGAAGGTCTGCACGTCGTTGCGGGTCACGCCCAGCAGGCGCACGGCCTGGCCCGTTCGCATGGCAAAAACGATCACATCGCCCAGGAGCTGAACCACAACGTACTCAGCGCCAAGGTTCGAATAGGCGTCGGCCGCGAGCTGGTAGGCCTGATCGTAGTCATCGGCCATCGACGTGCGAAAATTGCCGAAGGCCAGAGGATTGGCGCCGCTGAACAGCAATCGGTCCGCCGAAGTCCAGCCCGCGATACTGTCAAGCAGTTCCGGATGATTGCCGAGGGCCGCCGCAGCCGGACTGTCGCTGGACCCGATCACATAGAGGTCGAAACCAACGCCGCCGGTCAGGGAGTCAGCGCCCGCCCCGCCCGTTATGGTGTCAGGTTCCGCGCCGCCGGTCAGCGTATCGACCGCGCCCGTTCCGGTAATTATTGCCATCGAAGCACCTCAACTCTCTGGCACGAAGCTGACTGCACCAGCGCGTCGGGTCAATGCGCGCATGCGACTCGGGCGTCAGGCACCGAAAATCCACGCCCCGGTCAGCGTGGTCATATCCACACCCACCAGCACCATCTGGCCGCCGCCAGTCATGTTGATCACTGTGTCCGCGCCCACCTGGCTGACAACAAACTGAGTGCCCGGATCCAGTTGAACCCGATCCCCCTCGGACAGATTGAAATCCAGCACCCGGTCGATGCCGGCGTCGCCGAAAGTGTGGAAGATATCGGCGCCGATCCCGCCGGTCATGGTGTCATCACCCTTGTCGCCGGACACGAAGTCGGCGCCGGCGCCGCCGTTGGTGATGTCGTTGTCCTGCCCACCACGAAGGATGTCGGCACCGTCGCCACCCTCGCAGGTGTCGTTCCCCAGGTTGCCGTAGACAAGGTCGTCGCCAGCGTCGCCGAACAGCAGGTCATTGTCCTTGCCGCCCACGACAAAGTCGTTGCCCGCGCCGCCGACGCCTGTGTCATTGCCCATGTTGCCGTTGATGTCGTCGAACGACGGACCTCCGGTGATGGAATCGTTGCCATCATCCCCGCGCAGATAGGTCTGGCCCACGCCGGTGGTGCCCGACGCTCCCGGCACTGTCAGCGCGAAAATCACGTCGTCGCCCGTGCCGCCGTTGATGGTGTCCTGGCCGCCCAGTCCCTGCAGGGTGTCCGGGCCGGCGCCGCCGACCAGGGCCTCAGACCCCGTGGTCCCCTGGATCTGCTGTGGCGCGGTCGAGGGCAAGAGCCCGGCGGGTGCCGCGATGAAGGTCAGGTGATCAACCTCACCCAGGCCCGCGTTCTCGATGGTGAAGCGCGTGCCGATCCTGTTCTCGTTCAAGCTGTCGATGAAAACGGCAAGGACGTCGGTCGAAATCCGGATCACAACGAAGTTGGCGACACCGGACGTAATCCGGGTGGTGGCGAGATTGGTTGCCGTCGTGGCGTCGAAGAGAGTCTCCTCGATATAGTCCAGCAACGTCGGCGCAGCTCCCGTCACCGCGATGCGCTCGCCAGGCTGCAAATCCACGATCACAGCACCCGTCACACCGTGTGGAATAGCGAACAGATCAACGCCAGCGCCACCGGCAAGCCGATCACCGGCGCCGGCGATCAGGGTGTCATTTCCCGCGCCCGAATAGAAGGCTTCCAGGCGGGACGACGCCCCGTTGAACGTCTCGTCCGCCGCCGTGCCGGTGACATATGTTGATCCGTTGACCAGCGGCACCAGACGCACCTGGCTGGTGAACCCGCCGCCCAGCGTCACCTCACGACCAAGGAACCCGAAGGTCAGGTTAGCACCCGTCTGAACCACGGAAATGTTGCTGAAGGTCGCGAATTGACTGGTGAAAGTCAGGGTATCGGCGCCACCAAACGCCATCGCCTGCGCGGGCGTGATCTGTTCAAACGTGAAATCCGGCATCAGACCCTCAGACGTGGATGACCGCGGAGGGGCAACGCGCCCGCCAGCAGGACCTTCGGATCATTCACGCCCGCTCAGGAACGTAAAGACCGGAAATCCGACACGCACACTATCGCCAAATGCTTTCTCAATGCCTTCCCCGCACCCGGGGCAGTCGCGTCGGATGGGTCGCGATGAACCCGCGAACTCAGGCTCCGAAAATCCAGCCCGCCGCCAGTCCGTTCATGGCGACGCCCATCAGGATCATCTGGCCACCGCCAGTCATGTTGATGACCGTGTCAGCCCCCATCTGGCTAATCGTGTACTGGGTGCCCGGATCCAGCTGAACGCGATCTCCTTCCGCGAAATTGAAGTCCGTGACCCGATCTATGCCGGCGTCGCCGAAAGTATGGAAGATGTCCGCACCCGTGCCGCCGGTCAGGGTGTCGTCGCCCTTGTCGCCGGACAGAAAGTCGGTGCCGGCGCCCCCCAGCAACACATCATTGTCCTGGCCGCCACGCATCACGTCCGCGCCCTCGCCGCCGCTCAGGGTGTCGGCACCCAGATTGCCGTAGATCAGGTCGTCGCCGCTATCGCCGGACAGGCTGTCATTGTCCTTGCCGCCCACCACCCAGTCCTCGCCCAGGCCGGCCGAGACCGTGTCATCACCCGCGTTGCCGTTGATGTCATCGAAATCCGCGCCGCCGGACAGAGAGTCTGAGCCATCATCACCGCGGAGATAGTCCTCGCCGGTGCCACCCTGGATGACGTCGTTCTCCGATCCACCCCGGACGATGTCGTCGCCATCGCCTCCCTGGATCGTGTCCTCGCCCGCCCCGCCGTCGAGCAGGTCGTTGCCCGCGCCGGCGTCATAGGTCTGGTTTCCCGTCCCCAGACCCAGGATGTCGTCACTGGCTGTGCCCCTGGGCGTTTCGCCTGGGGCCGACGCAGAGGCCGTCGGCAAACCCAGATTGGCCAGGGAAATGTCCTCAAGGCCATGGCCGGGGATCACCGCGCCCTGTCCCACACGCGGCGCAAAGACGTAGAGATCGCCACCGACCTGGGCGACCGTATACTCGACGCCTGACTTGTAGCTGGCCAGCGCCTGGTCGCGGGCGGCGGCGTAGGTCGTCGCCGTGATTTCACGATAGTTGGCGCTGGTCGGCGCGGCCACACCGCTGAACAGGATGCCGTCTTCGCTCGACCAATCCAGGATGCGGTCCAGCGTCTCGGGGGTCTCGCCGGCCGGGCTGTCGCCAGCGATGAAATAGAAGGTGTCGGACCCGGCTCCGCCCACCAGGCTGTCACGCCCCGGGCCACCGGCCAGATAGTCCGCACCCTCACCGCCTTGCAGGTCGTCTTCGCCGCCGCCGCCGATCAACCGGTCAC
>JANNFM010000047.1:0-4775 GCA_031379795.1 Alphaproteobacteria bacterium | reverse complement strand
GTTTGTCGAACCGGATATCGCCAAGCCCAGCGGCCGGCCGATCGAGTCGGCGCGCTGGTCCGGTGTGGTCGATTCCGTCGGCGGCGAGGTGTTGGCCTGGGCGCTTCGCACCCTGGCGCCCGACGGTGTGGCCGCCAGCTTCGGCAACGCCGGCGGCGCTGAATTCAGCGCCTCGGTGCTGCCGTTCATCCTGCGCGGCGCCAAGCTGATCGGCATCAATGGCAACAGCCCCATGGACCTGCGCCGGATCGTCTGGGGCAAACTGGCCGGCGAATACCGCCCGCGCCATCTGGACCGCATCGCCGAGGTCGTCGCGTTCGAGCAACTGCCCGAGGTGATGGAGCGGATGCGCAACCGACTCACCCGCGGGCGCACGGTTGTGCGGCTGGCGGGCGGATAGCCGCCGCGAGGGGACTGACGCGGGGCGAGGCAGGTCGTTGGGGCGGGCGAATGGTCCCAGATTTTGCCGATGAAAAAAGAACGTCTTGCGAACATGGAACAAACGCGGTACGCAATGACTCGGCGAGCGGGTGGTCGTTCGTTGGTGGAATCGTGGGATAGGAAGTTTCGGAAATGGCGCAATCAGCATTGAAGCTCGTGGGAAAAGAAGACGGAGACAAGCAGCGCGCGCTCGAAGCGGCGCTGGCGCAGATCGACCGGGCCTTTGGCAAGGGTTCGGTCATGCGGCTGGGCGCGAAAGGCAAGAGCCTGGAGATCGAGTCGGTCTCGACCGGGTCGCTGGGTCTTGACCTGGCGCTGGGCATCGGCGGACTGCCGAAGGGCCGGATCGTGGAGATCTACGGGCCGGAATCCTCGGGCAAGACGACGCTGGCCCTGCATGTGGTGGCCGAAGTCCAGAAGGCCGGCGGCACCGCCGCCTTCGTCGACGCCGAGCACGCGCTGGACCCGTCCTATGCGAACAAGTTGGGCGTCAATCTGGATGACCTGCTGGTCTCCCAGCCTGACACCGGCGAACAGGCGCTGGAGATCACCGACACCCTGGTGCGTTCGGGCGCCGTGGACATCATCGTGATCGACTCGGTGGCGGCACTGACGCCGCGTGCGGAAATCGAAGGCGAGATGGGCGACAGCCTGCCCGGCCTGCAGGCGCGCCTGATGAGCCAGGCGCTGCGCAAGCTGACCGCCTCGATCTCCAAGACCCATACCCTGGTCATCTTCATCAACCAGATCCGCATGAAGATCGGCGTGATGTACGGCAGCCCCGAGACCACGACGGGCGGCAATGCGCTGAAGTTCTATGCCTCGGTGCGCCTGGATATTCGCCGCACGGGCTCGGTGAAGCGTTCCGACGAGATCGTCGGTAACAATGTCCGGGTGAAGGTGGTCAAGAACAAGGTGGCGCCGCCCTTCCGCGAAGTCGAGTTCGACATCATGTACGGCGAGGGCATCTCCAAGCTGGGCGAGATCATTGATCTGGGCGTCAAGGCCGGCGTGATCGAGAAGTCAGGCTCGTGGTTCTCGTTCAATTCCCAGCGCATCGGTCAGGGCCGCGACAATGTCCGCGATTTCCTGAAGGCGAACCCGGATATGGCGAACGAGATCGAACGCTCGGTGCGAGGCGCCAAGGACGTCATCGAGGAAGAGTTGCTGGTCGGCCCGACGGAGCCTGACGCCGAAGACGGCTCGCTCTAGGCCCGTCAAGGCGCCTGCGCCCCAGGCGGGACGGATGCGCCATCCGCTCTGCCCGGACGTACCACCCGGCGCGGCCGTCTTGCGGCCCAGAGAGACCGAAGGACGCCTGGAGCCCTTGCTCCCGGCGTCCTTTTCCTTATGGAGCGGTATCGCGTAGACCGTTGCCGTGCCTCGCAGGGGCGCAACGACCTGTTCCGAGAGTGAGACGATGGCGAGCCTGAACGAGATCCGGACGCACTTCCTGGACTACTTCCAGCGCAACGATCACGCCATCGTGGCTTCGGCCCCGCTGGTGCCGCAGAACGATCCGACCCTGCTGTTCGTCAACGCTGGCATGGTGCCGTTCAAGAACTACTTCACCGGCGCGGAAACCCCGCCGTTTCCGCGTGCGGCGTCGTCACAGAAATCCGTGCGAGCTGGCGGCAAGCACAATGACCTGGACAACGTCGGCTACACCGCGCGCCACCACACCTTCTTCGAGATGCTGGGGAACTTCTCGTTCGGCGACTATTTCAAGGAAAAGGCGATCACCCTGGCCTGGGATCTGCTGACCAAGGAATTCGCGCTCAAGCCTGAAAAGCTTACGGTCACCATCTACCACACCGACGATGAAGCCCATGGTCTGTGGCGCAAGATCGCGGGCATCCCCGAAGAGCGGATTATCCGGATCGCAACCGCCGACAATTTCTGGTCCATGGGCGACACCGGACCGTGCGGCCCCTGTTCCGAGATCTTCTATGACCACGGCGCGCATATTGCCGGTGGCCCGCCCGGTAGCCCGGACGAGGACGGCGACCGGTTCGTGGAGATCTGGAACCTGGTCTTCATGCAGTTCGAGCAGTTTGCCGACGGCAGGCGCGAACCGTTGCCCCGACCGTCTATCGACACCGGTATGGGTCTGGAACGTGTCGCTGCCGTTCTGCAGGGCGTGCACGACAACTACGACGTTGACCTGTTTCGCGAGATCATCTCCGCCTCGCGTGGTCTGGTCGGTGGTGCGGGCGGCTCTTCCAACGGCCCGTCGCACCGGGTGATCGCTGACCACCTGCGGTCCTCAAGCTTTCTGATCGCCGACGGTGTGACGCCGTCGAATGAGGGCCGGGGCTATGTTCTGCGCCGGATCATGCGTCGCGGCATGCGCCACGCGCACCTGCTGGGCGCGACCGATCCACTGATGCACCGCCTGGCGCCGACCCTGATTGCGCAGATGGGCGAGGCCTATCCGGAACTGAAACGTGCCGAGCCCGCGATCATCGAGACCTTGCGTCAGGAGGAGGAACGTTTCCGTCGCACGCTGGGCCGCGGCATGAGCCTGCTGGACGAGGCGACCGCCGGTCTCAATGAAGGCGATGTGCTGTCCGGCGAGACGGCGTTCAAGCTCTACGACACCTATGGCTTCCCGCTGGACCTGACCCAGGACGCGGTGCGGGCCAAGGGTCTGACCGTGAATCTGACCGAATTTGATGCGGCCATGGCCCGGCAGCGGGATATGGCGCGTGAGGCCTGGACCGGCTCCGGACAGGCGGCGGCGGCCGGGGAGTGGTTTGCGATCCGCGAGCGCCTCGGGGCGACGGAATTCACGGGCTACGACGATGTCGAGAGCTCTGCCGAACTGCTGGTGGTCATGGAAGAGGGCCGGGAGATCGACGGTGCTCTGCAGGGGGCCAAGGTTCAGGCGCTGTTTGACCAGACGCCCTTCTATGCCGAGAGCGGTGGTCAGGCGGGCGACACGGGCGAGGTCGAATGGGACGGCGGCAAGGCGCGGGTAAGTGACGTGCAGAAGCTGGCCGGCGACCTGCATGTGCATGATCTGGAAATTCTGAGCGGCGTGCTCAAGCCGGGCCAGCGGGTTCGCCTGAGTGTGGATGCGGCGCGGCGCACAGCGACGCGGGCCAATCACTCGGCCGCCCACCTGCTGCATGCGGCGTTGCGCAATGTGCTGGGACCGCACGTCACCCAGAAGGGCCAGATGGTCGATGGCGAGCGGATGCGTTTCGATTTCAGCCATGGCGGTCCGCTGACGCCCACCGAGATCGAGGCCATTGAACGCGAAATCAACGCGGTCGTACGCCAGAATCTGGCAGCTGATACACAAGAGATGGCCCCGGACAAGGCAATCGAAGCCGGTGCTATTGCTCTGTTCGGCGAGAAGTACGGCGACAAGGTCCGGGTGCTTACCCTTGGCCATGCGCTGGCCGGAGACGGGGCCTATTCGGTAGAGTTGTGTGGTGGCACCCATGTGGCGCGGACCGGAGATATCGGGCTGATCAAGATCGTATCCGAAGGCGGCGTTGCGGCAGGCGTTCGGCGCATCGAAGCCTTGACCGGCGAGGCCGCGCGGTTATGGCTGGGCGAACAGGCTGGGATTGCCAAGGCGCTGGCCGACCAGTTCAAGGTGCCGGTCTCTGAGGTTGCCGCCCGCGTCGAGGCGCTAGATCTTCAACGTCGCAAGCTGGAGAAAGAACTCGGCGACGCCAAGCGTCAGCTGGCCATGGGTGGCGGTTCTGGCGGCGGTGCCTCAGCGATCGAAGAGATCGCGGGCATCAAGGTCATGGCGCGGATCATGGACGGGGTTGGCGGCAAGGACCTGCGGCCAATCATCGAGGAATTCCGCAAACAGGTGCCCGATGGGGTGATCGCCCTGATTGGGACTTCCGAGGGTAAGGGTGCGGTGGCCGTCGCTGTGACAGGCGCGTGCAAGCTGAGCGCCGTCGACCTGACCAAGGCCGCCGTGCTGGCCATGGGCGGGCAGGGGGCCGGCGGTCGCCCCGACTTTGCCCAAGGCGGTGCGCCGGATGGTGCCAAGGCCGACGCCGGGCTGGCAGCGATTAGGGGCTTGATCAGCTAGGGAAACCCGCTTTCTTAACGCTTCCATTGAAGGTCAAAACCGCTTGGCGACCCCAAAGGTGACCTGAGCGCTCGACTTATCGGCTAGGTGGCCCTGGAGGCCAGCGCGCCAATCATATCCCATGGCGGACCCGGCAAGACCAACTTCCGCCAGGGTGAAGTCATCGGTCAACGCGGGTACTGCCAGCCTCAAGTTGGCCATCGGATGTTCAGTTGCGGCGAGTCGAACCGAGGTCAGATCGTTTCCGCCGTCCTCGGTGACATATCCAATCCGC
>JANNFM010000631.1:0-5027 GCA_031379795.1 Alphaproteobacteria bacterium | reverse complement strand
GCTCAGCCCCTCGCCTTCACCATCTGCACCATCCAGAGATGCCAGCACGTTGCGCCAGGTCCATCCGTCGCCGCTGGTCTCTGGCGGGCCAGGGGCTTCCGAGACGACTGACGGCCCGCCGGCCGCTTCGAAGATCGCTGTGAACTCCCGGTCAGTGGCGGTCGGCGTCAGGCGAATCCGGTTCCTCAGACCCAGCCGATCAGCCAGGGCTGCGCCGGACGGCTCGGCATCGACCTGGGCCGTCAACTCCAGCGGCTCAGGATCGCGGATACTGGCCGTCATAGCCATGACCCCGCCCCGGTCAGCGGCCGTGGGGGGCACCGGCGCTGCCGTCGCGGCCTCCATGAGCCGGACAGCCTCCGAGAGCTTGACGGCGTTGGCCTCCACGCGGTCCTGGAAGGTGGCATCTATGGCCTGCGCCTCCTCCAGCGTACGCCGGGCCTGGGCCACCAGATCATCCATGCCCTGGGTCAACGCCAGGCGAACCTGTTCTGCCTGATCGCGCGCTGCATCCGGCAGACGCAGGGCACTGGCCTCTACATCGGCCAGCAGGGCCGTCAATTCGTCCAGTGTCGCGCGGGCAGCAGCCGTGCCGCCTTCCAGCGACTTCGCCGTATTGGCCCCGGCGGCCTCCACCATCGTGGCGGCCTGCTCGACCAGGGCCCTGGCCTCCTCCAGTCGATCCTGAAAGACCAGATTGGCCTTTTGGCCCGCGCTGAACGTGGCCTCGGCCAATTGATCAACCTGCTCACGCGCCCGGGCAGCATGTTCGGCCGTGACGGTGCGCGTCTCCTCGGCCGCCGCGCCCAAGGCCTCGATCGCGGCGCGGGTTTGAGCTTCAAGCTCAGTCCGCTGTGCGCCAGCGATCGACGACACGGCCTCCAGCGACTGCAGGGTGGCCTGGCTGAATTCCTCGCGTTCGGCCTGGGCGGTCTCGGCCAGGTCCCGGAACTGGACGGTCGCGTCCGACAGCAGGGCACGCAGGGTCTCGCTGCCGGTGCTGGCCTGTTCACTCATCTCGGCGGCCGATTGGCGGGCCTCGCCGATGAAGGCCCCCAGGCGCGTGGCGTGGGCCTCGGCGTCCTCAGCCAGTGCATCACGATCGGTCCTGAGCGTCAGGCCCAGTTCGATCAGGGCTGCGCGTTGATCATTGAGCCCGGCTTCCACAGCGCGAACCTGATCAACCACACCCTCGCCAGCGGATTCCAGCCGGGCAATGTGACGCGTCAGATCCTCGCCGGCCACCCGCACTGCGCCGCTGGTTTCGTTGGCCGCGGCGGCAAGGTCTGCGGCCCGCGCCGACAGGGCGGTTTCCGCCTCACGGATCTGGGCTTCGGCGACACCGGCCGCCTCGGTCACCATGCGCGCCTGCTGAGCCACCGTGTCCGCGACACGGGTCGCCTGCACATCCAGTATTTGCGCCAGCCCGGTCATTTCGTAGCGCTCGCGACCCAGTGTATCCGCCAGATCATGCGCTGTGCGCAGGGACTGCGCCGCAGCCCCCGACAGCCTGTCGGTCTCCGTCGCCAAAGCATCACGCAGGGCGACCATGCCCGCGCGGGCATCGTCTGCGGCAGCACCGGCCCGCATGATTTCTTCGCGAATAGTCTGGGCCACGTCACCGGCGCGGGCGGCCGCGACCAAGGCAGGCACCAGCATGTCCTCGGCCATCGCCTTGGACCGCCGTGCCTCGAACGCCAACTTCTGGCCCTGCCGGATCATATAGGCGGCGCCCAGAACGAAGGCGGCCGGGCCGATGGCCAGTAATGCGAAAACCGCGATGGCAAACGCATCATTCTGCAACGGCGCGACATTGTTGCGATAGCCCACCGCAAAGGCAATCGGCGCAACAGCCCACAGCACCGACACCGCCGCAGCAATCAGCCAGATCGGCCAGGCCGGCGGCGGCGCGTCGTCAACGCCGCGTCCGGCCCCTTCGGCGGCGACCGCCTCCAGCGTCACCGATGAATTGGCCAATCCCTGGAGCGCAACGGGATGCTCCACGTCTACCGCTTCCAACGGCCGAAACCCAAGGGAGTCGCGCGTGCGGCGAGGCGAGTCCAACGGCTCAACGTCTGGACCTTGCCCCGAGAAGTTCATCGGCTGTGGCCGTCTGGAGAACTTCATGAACTCCTGTTCCTTCTGTGGAGGCCGAGCACCGACTGCGCCGTGCCTCCCGCGCGCCAAGACTACCCGCCGTGACCTCATGCGCCAACAAGGATGGCATGAGTCCCACTCAAATGCCGGAATGTTGCAATATGGCAAAACCCGGATTGTGGCCGGAATCATCAGGAGCACGTCGCCGCAATGCGGCGACGTGCTCCTTGACCGAAGTCTGATCGTGGGGGCTCGCCCAGACTACAGAATGAAGTCCGAACTCATCAGAGTTCCCGCACCGGGCAGCACGAGGGTGAAGTCGGCCAGGCCATCACCGTTCATGTCGCCCATGACGCTGGTGACGCCATTGCTGTTTTCGAACCGCAGTTCACCGGCAACCTTGCTGAACGCGGTCGTGCCGATAAAGGCGAACTTCTGGTCGCCAGCTACCTGGGTGTTGGCGTCGATCGCCATCAGCCAGATCTTGTCGCCATCAGACCGGACAAAATCGGTGATCCGGTCGGGGGTATTGGTTATCGTGCCTTCCCGGAAGTTGAACACATCGGCACCCGCACCGCCAGACAGAGTATCTGCGCCCAAGCCACCCTCAAGGGTATCCGTGCCCGCTCCGCCGGACAGTGAATCCGCGCCGTCGTCGCCGGAGAGCCGATCCACGCCCTCGCCGCCGATCAACGTGTCGCCACCAGCGCCCCCGGAGATTACGTCATTGCCGATGCCGCCATTGATTTGGTCATTGCCCTCGGCCCCGACGATCTGGTCGTCGCCGCCCAATCCATCGATAATGTTATTGCCTGCGTTACCCGTGATCTTGTTGTCCAGGCCATTGCCGGCTCCGGCGACCGCGGTGCCTACCAGCCGCAGGCCCTCGACGTTATCAGAAAGCGTGAAATCGACCGACGAGATGACGCTGTCGACGCCACCGCCGACGCCCTCGACCACGCGCTCCGTCAAGGTCTTCACGATGTAGGTGTCGTCGCCATTGCCGCCGGAAAGGGTGTTGTGGCCGATACCGCCGCCATAGATCGTATCGTTACCGTCCCCACCTTTGACAATGCTGTCCCGGGTCTGGTTGACCGAAAGGATGTCATTGGCTGCTGTGCCGTTGATGGTAACCGCCTGAATGCGAATGGCCTCTGTGACGCCAATCGTCGTCGTGGCCGACTGGTCCAGGATCGTCGCCGTGAGTTTGCCCACGTTCAGCACGCTGGAGAAGGTCGTGGAGTCGCTGACCGCCTTCTGCACCCCGGAAATCAGCGTGGAGTGGGACTGGAACCACTGCTGTTGAATCAGACGACCAGCATCCGTCGGGACGACCAGGGACTTGTTGCTGGCGTCGACCGGTCCAGCGACAGCATCTACCGCATAGTAGGTCGAATTGTTGCCGGTCAGACTAAGGTTGGAGACCGTGCCGACACGGATCCAGGAGTCCTGATCGGGCAGACCCACGACTGTATTGCCGCTAACTACGGCCACTGTGGCCGAACCAAGCGAGATGCCGTTGTACATACCACCGACCACCAGATTGTCGGTGATCTTGACGTTGACGAAGGGTAGACCTCCGACCTCGTCGCGCATGAAAATGCCCTGGATCGCATCGCCATCACCGCGGGTGATAACGTTCCCACTGATCGTGATGTTGGCGGCTGACTTCGTCGTGTTGCCGGTCCAGAACTGGATCGCATCGGGGTGGTCCCCGTTCTCCATGTGGAAGCTGGTGAAATAGTTCCCGGTGATCTTGACGTTCGATGATCCGCCGCCGCGCACGCCGTCGGTTTGAATATGATGGAAATAGTTGTTGGCGATCGTCAGGCCATCGTTATCGAGGTGCTGGACGCCGTTCTTGAGTTGCTGGAACTCGGAATTCGTCAGAGAAACGTTCTTGCTACCCCGGATCATCATAGCCGTCGCGTCGTCGGACGGGTTGCCGTTCATCGACCCATGAACCTTCAGACTGTCCAGGCTGATGTTGGTCGATCCCGAGACCTGATACTGGTTGTCGGCCTTGGCTGGATCGACATTGAACTCAAGCCCCTGCAGCTTGATGTTCTGGCAATCGCGCAACACAAGCCCATTCATGGTCGCCAGGGCATTGGGATTGTCCGAGGTCACTGTGACCATGCTGCTGAATTTTATACCGGTCAGCATCAGCGAACTGTACGAGCCAGCCGCGAGCTTGATCACGTCGCCGGCTTGAGCCGCCTTTAGAGCTGACGTAAGGCCAGCTGAGTCATTTACGATAGTGGTGGTCACCCGACACCCCAATGTTGTTTGGAGTTTCGACCGACGTTTGATGCGTCGATCTAGCTCTGCCCGTCACTGGATGAATATTCAGTCTTGATTTCGGAATGACTGAAGATGACCGTTAACGCACTTAAACCATCACGGCCCCGTAAGCGTAACGCATGGATGACAAATTGGATGCAGATTCAAATTGCTCAAAGTGAGCGCCCCGACACCAAGCGCACGAAAGCAGCTCAAGTGCCTGCGTCATTGAAATGTCGCGCCCTCATGTTCCAGCAGCCAGCGTTTGCGATGCAGGCCGCCGCCATACCCGGTAAGAGAACCGTTCGCCCCGATTACCCGGTGGCAAGGCACCACAAGCGCCACCGGGTTTGATCCATTGGCGAGCCCCACAGCGCGAACGGCGGTGGGCCGGCCTATCCGATCGGCAAGCGCGCCATAGCTCAGGGTCGTTCCCGCTGGGATCGAGCAGAGGGCGTCCCACACCGATTTCTGGAATTCCGTCCCCGCGCCGAACCAGGCAATCGCCTCGAGCGCATCCGTCTTGCCCGCAAAGTAGGCTTCGAACGTCGACCGCAAGGGCCCCGGGCGGTCCAAAACGGACACCCCGGGATAGCGCTTCCCCGTCCACGTCATCATCGCGGGCTCATAGTCGGTCCAGTTGAAAG
>JANNFM010000618.1:0-4760 GCA_031379795.1 Alphaproteobacteria bacterium | reverse complement strand
TACAGCGTGAGCGCGGCCGAGTTCCGCGCTGCGGCCGACCGGCGATTCGGTTTGCTGGACGTGGATGGCGATGGGAAGGTGGCGCTCGGGGATCTGCGGCGCACGCTGGTGCAGGGCGCGGCCCCGGCCAGTGGCGGACGGCGGCGTTAGGGAGAGATCGTGACCACCACCTATCTGGATACCGCCGCGTCGCTGGATGCGCGCGTCGCCGACCTGATGGCACGGTTGACGCTGGCGGAGAAGGTGACGCTGCTGGCCGGGGCCAGTTCGTTTGCGCTGCATGGCGTCGAGCGGCTGGGGATTCCGTCGCTCAGGATGTCCGACGGGCCCACGGGGGTCAGATCGATCAAGGGCGAGGCCGCGACGGTGTTTCCGGTGGGCGTGGCGGTGGCGGCGACCTGGAACCCGCAGACCGCACGCGATGTCGCCGCCGCCATCGGCCGCGAGGCCCGGGCGCTGGGCGAGCATGTGGTGCTGGCGCCCACCATCAACATGATGCGGATCCCCACCTGGGGCCGCAACTTCGAGACCTATTCGGAGGACCCCTATCTGGCCGGCGTCATGGGCGTGGGCTTTGTGCAGGGCCTGCAGGGCGAGGGGATTGGCGCGTCGCTCAAACACTATGCGGCCAACAATCAGGAACTGGAGCGGTTTGCGGTCGACGCCCGGGTGGGTGCCCGGGCGTTGCGCGAAATCTATCTGGCGGCGTTCGAGCGGGTGGTCGCGCAGGCTGATCCGTGGACGGTGATGGCGTCGTACAACAAGCTGAACGGCACGTTGGCGGCAGAGCATCGCGAGCTGTTGACCGACATTCTGAAGGCGGAATGGGGTTACGAGGGCATCGTGGTGTCGGACTGGACGGCGGTGCGCTCGACCGCGCCCTCGGCCAATGCCGGCCTGGACCTGGAAATGCCGGGGCCGGCCAAATGGTTTGGCGAGAAGCTGCTGGCGGCGGTGACCGCCGGCGAGGTCAGCGCGGCACAGATCGAGGACAATGCGCGCCGCGTGGTCAGGCTGATCGTCCGCTGCGGCCTGGTGGATGGCGCTGCCCCGCCCGCTGGCGAACTACGCACGCCGCGCCACAAGGCCATCGCGTTTGAGGCGGCGTGCGAGGCGATGACGCTGCTGAAGAACGACGGCAACCTTCTACCCCTCGCCACCGATCTGAAGACCATCGCCCTGGTCGGCCCCAATGCGGCGCGGGTGCTGTTGCAAGGCGGCGGCAGTTCGCAGGTGACCACCGACAGCCTGCGCACCATGGCGGAGGGCCTGCGCGAGCGGCTGGGGCAGGGGGTGACCGTGCTGGAGGCGTTGGGCGTCGACAATGACCCCTTCCCGCCTGCGGCCGATCGGCGGCAGTTCAGCCCCGACTTCGAGCGATCCGGCGAGGGGCTGGCGGCGCGCTATTTCGAGCGCCCGGACCTGACCGGTGAGCCCAACCGGACCGGTGTCGAGCGCCATATGATGCGCTGGGTAAGCTCGGCCATGGCTTCGGCACGGCGGACTGCCTACGCCTCGTTCCGCTGGAGTGGCTGGTACTGGCCCGAAAGCACCGGGGTTTTTGAGTTTGGTCTGCGCGCCACCGGCCAGGCCACCCTGCGCCTCGACGGTGAGGTCCTGATGTCACCGGAAGACCCGGCCACGCCGGACCGCTTCGATGTCATGGGCAACCTGGTGCCCCGGCGACTGGCTACCGCCAACCTGGTCGCCGGTCGGGGCTATCGCATCGAACTCGACTATACTCCGGCCAGCGCCGACAACGACTATCTGGCGCTGGGTGTGCGGACCCCGGCAGAACCGATGTCGCTGGCGATCGACGCCGCCGCGAAAGCCGACGCGGTCATCCTGGTCCTTGGGTCCGCCGTCGTCACGGAGGCGGAGGGCTACGACCGCGCGGACATGGACCTGCCCGGCGATCAGAATGCGCTGGCCCACGCCGTGCTGGCCGCCAACCCCAATACGGTGGTGGTCCTCAACACCGGCTCGCCGTTTATCCTGCCCTGGATCAACGCGGCACCGGCTGTGCTGCAAATGTGGTTGCCGGGCGAGACCGGTCCCGACGCCCTGGCCGCCGTGCTGTTCGGCGCGCGCGATCCCGGCGGGCGGCTGCCGGTCACCTTCCCGAAGGCCTTCGGGGATCATCCGGCGCACCAGCCGAACCCCGACCCGCTGATCTGCGACTATGCCGAGGGACTGGCCATCGGCTACCGCTATTTTGACGCAGCGCCCGTGCGACCCCTGTTCCCGTTCGGACACGGCCTGGCCTACACAAAGTTTGAGATCACCGACCTGGAGTTGCCGACCACCGCGCGCGCCGGAGCATCGGTTTCCTTGCGGGTGACGGTGCGCAACACCGGCGACCGACCGGGGTCCGAGGTCGTACAGGTCTATGTCGCGCAACTGGACCCGCGCCTGCCGCGTCCGCCCAAGGAGCTGAAGGCCTTCGCCAAGGTGCGGCTGGAGGCGGGGGAAACGCGCGTGGTGACCCTGAGCCTGGAGCCCCGCGCGTTCGCACCGTACGACCCGGACACCGGGACCTGGCCGATTGATGCCGGGGCGTACGATGTGCTGGTGGGGCGGTCCGCCGGGGACATCCGGGTGAAGGGGACGGTGGTGTTGGGGTAGCGAGAGTTATAAATTCGCTGAAAATACAACAAGTCCGTCATGGCCCGACCTATTCGGGCCATCCATGATCTCCGCATTTCAGAATACGCGTGGCATCGCCGCTGATCGTGCGGCCAGCACGGAGATCATGGGTCACCCCCCGGGTCGCGCCGCTGCGCGGCCCGCCCGGGGCAGGCTCCCGAGCCGGGTGATGACGCGCAAAAAGGGAGGGGAAAGTGGTGTTGCCCCCTATTTCCCGTCCACCGAATAGGCCAGCAGCACATTGACGCCGTTGCTGCCCACGCGGGCAGCGCCGTTGTTGCCGCTCATGATGTAGACCATGCCGTTCGCGATGGTCGGCCCCATGCCGTCGATGCCGCCGCCGGGCTGACCCTTGATGCCGTTCAGGGTGTCGTAGGTCCGCGATGTGGTCGAGTCCTCCCAGACGATCTTGCCGGTGGCGCTGTCATAGGCGCGGAACCAGCCGTCCAGCGCGCCCTGGAATACAAACCCCGGCATGATCGCCGGCGCCGCCGACTGGGCCCGCATGCAGTTGCTGGGTTTGCCCTTGTCAGACGCATAGACGCACGGCGCCTTGGGCGCCGGCATGTGCCAGACGATCTTGCCGGTGGCAGGGTCGAGCGCCGAGAGACCGGGCTTGCCGGCCGGCGCGCCGGGACGCCCCTCGCCAAAGATCACGCCCAGGTCCGAGACCGGAATATAGGCATAGCGATCATCCGCGCCGATCCCCCACTCGATCCCGCCCAGCGCGGAGCCGACGCCCACCTGCGTGGTCCAGAGCCGCTTGCCGGTGTCGGGATCAAACCCGTAAGCCAGCCCGGACTTCTGTCCGGCGACCAGCACGGTCTTGCCACCCTTGATCGGGATCAGGACGGGCGTGGCGCCGAAGTCAAAGTCGGGGCCCAGCGGCGTCGGGCAGTTGCCCGAGTTGGAGGTACGCCCGCAGCCCATGACGAAGTTGTCCTTCTCCGTCACCTGGTCGCGCCAGCGGATCTTGCCGGTCTTGATGTCCAGCGCCACCACCGCGTCGGCGCCGATCGTGTCGACGTCGGTATAGCTGTCGCCGGTCACCACATAGACAAGGCCACGCTTGCGATCGACCGAGGGCGCACTCCAGATGGCCGCACCAGCCGGCCCGGTCAGGTCCAGGCCGTTGTCCTTCTTGCGGACGTGCCGCGTGGGTTCCGGCACCATGGAGGTCTTCCACAGCAGCTTGCCGGTGGTCAGGTCGAGCGCCGCCAGCGAGCCCCGGAACGTGCAGCAGGCGTAGCCCTTGCTCATGGCGGCGGCCTCCTCGATCGAGGAGATCGGCACCAGCAAGCGGTTGTCCGCCACGATGGGCGAGCCGGTCAGCAGGCCCACGGGATGCGGATCCAGCATCGCGCTGCGCCAGAGTTCCTTGCCGGTCTGGGCGTCGAACGCGCGCACGATCCGGTCGTTCTGGCCGATGAAGGTCGCCCAGCCGCTGGGCGAGATGGCCGAGCGCACGACCATCGGCGTGGTCCGGGCCACCAGGTCTTCCACGGTCCAGTGAACACAGCCCGTTTTGGCGTCCATGGCGAAGAACGCGCCGGACCGGTTGGTGACGAACAGCCAGTCGCCGATCACGGTCGGCTGGCCGCCGCCGGTCATGGAGAACGACCACTTCACCTTCAGCTTCGGCACATCCGCCGCCGTCAGGCCGGGACGCCGCTGAAAGCGCGTCGAGGGATCATCCAGCCCGGTGGACGCCCAGTCGCCGGGCGTCGCCGTGATCGGCGGATGGCTGGCGCACATCGGGTAGGTTCCGATCACGCCGGTGCGCAGGGCCACCTGCGGCATCTCGGCACCCGTCGGCCGGGTCGCAGCCGTGGGCGCGCCAACCGAACTGACATAGCTGGAGACGGCCTGAATGTCGGCGGCACTGAGGCCCTCGGCCATCGGCTTCATCAGGCCGTTGGTCAGGGACTTGACGATGTCGGCCTGGGGTCGCTGGGCCAGGTCGGCACGACTGGGCGCGCGGTCAACAGCCGGCTCATGGCAGGTCTGGCAGCGGGTCTCGAAGACGGCCTTGCCGGCGGTCTGGGCCGCGGCGGGGGTGAGCGAAAGCGCGAACGCAACGCCCGTCGCAAGGGCCAGCAATCCGTGACGTAACC
>JANNFM010000612.1:0-3289 GCA_031379795.1 Alphaproteobacteria bacterium | reverse complement strand
GTGGCCGGCGAAGCCGGTCGGATGAGGGGTTTCGCTCCGCGCGACGCTGTGGCCAGTGCCGAGGATCCTGAAACGGATAGGCCGGCGCGACCCCTCATCGGTCAGCTGCGCTGACACCTTCTCCCGCAAGGGGAGAAGGGCGGGCAGATCGCGAGCCCCTCGACCGACGGAGTTCGGGACTTCAATCTCACAGTAGATGCGAGCCGGCCGCCATGAGATTTATGCTGGCGTTGTCCGCGGGGCGGCGTTTGGATCACCGTGGAACGGCGAGATCCTCGACGATCTTGTTGGTGACGAGGATCAGTTGCTTTTGATCCTCAAGTAGGTCCGGAAAATCGAAACTCGACCCAAAGAACTCCACAACCGCTTGAGCGGCGAAAAAGATGGCGCCGAAAATTGCGACGAAGTGTTCACCCCATCGCTCTTCGAAACTGTCTCGTGTTGTCGCCGGGCGACCACTACCCGACCAAAAGTGTACGACGCCGAAGTAGGTACCGTGCAACAATTCGGACGCGTGCCTGTATACGGAAACCGTCGACCCGGAGAGCGCCAGCGCCGCCCGGGAGTTGACTTTGCCAACGTCCTCGATCCGGTTGGAGATTTTGAGCGGCGTCCAATCAGTAATCTCCTGGCCCTTGCGGCCTGTGAACTCAGATAGGGCTTCTGCAAGTCCCGGTACATCATCGACACTAGGAACATTGGCACGCCCAAACTTGAATGAGATGCCCCCGATATCACCTTCACGCTGAAGATCGCGAAAGCCCTTCTGAAGCGCATGCCGGCCAGCTCGTTGCGCAACCTCTGATCCGCCAGCCGCGATGTAGCAGATGTTCACCGCGAGTTCAGACACGGATCGTGCGATTCCAAAGCAATCGCGGATCGACATATCTCGCGACTCCGTCAGCTTGATTACTGAATGAGTGGATACTCCTAGAGCTTGGATCATCAACACAGTGACCCGAAGCACTTCATCGCTTTCAATCGGGCGCTGCGGTTGATCGGCCAATCGCTGAATGAGCGTGTCCAACAGTCGGGTCTGGGCGTGGAGCACCGGCCACAATGGGTGAATGGTTGACTCTCCACTGTCGGGTTTCGCGGCGTCTTCCATGCCCTACGTCACCCCTTCCGGAAATACCCATACACCCGCTCCGCCAGCGGCCCTGACACCCCCTCCACCTTCAGCAGATCCTCCACGCTCGCCCGGCTGACCCCCCGCGCAGACCCGAACGCATGCAGCAGCGCGCGCTTCCGCCCGGGCCCCACGCCATCGATATCATCCAGCGGGTTCTTCTTCATCTCCGCGCTGCGCTTTGCCCGATGCGTGCCGATGGCGAAGCGGTGGGCCTCGTCGCGCAGGCGCTGGAGGTAGTAGAGGATCGGGCTTTTGGGCTCGAGCATGAAGTAGGGCTTGCCGGGGATGAAGAAGCGTTCCAGCCCGGCGTCGCGGTCGGGCCCCTTGGCCACGCCCACCACGGCCACGTCGTCGACGCCCAGGTCGGCCATCACCTCCATCACCACGCTGATCTGGCCCATGCCGCCGTCGATCAGCACCAGGTCGGGCCGCGCGGCTTCGGCCCCCTCCTCCTCATCCTTGGCCAAGCGGGCGAAGCGGCGGCGCAGGACCTCCTTCATCATGCCGAAGTCGTCGCCGGGGGTGATGTCGGTTCCTTTGATGTTGAACTTTCGGTACTGGCTTTTCTGGAAACCGTCGGGGCCGGCCACGATCATGCCGCCCACGGCGTTTGTGCCCATGATGTGGCTGTTGTCGTAGACCTCGATCCGCTCGGGCGGACTGTCGAGGCCGAAGGCTTCGGCGACGCCGATCAGCAGCTTGGTCTGGGCCGAGCTCTCGGCCATCTTCCGGCCCAGGGCCTCGCGGGCGTTGGTCAGGGCGTCGTCGACCAGCTGGCGCTTCTCGCCGCGTTGGGGGCGGTTGATCTCGACCTTGCTGCCGGATTTCTGGGTGAAGGCCTCGGCCAGCAGCTCGCGCTCGGCAGGAATCAGGCTGACCAACACCAGCTTCGGGATCGGCTTGTCGTCATAGAACTGGCCCAGGAAGGCGGCCATGATGTCGGCGTCCTCGTCGCTCTTGTCGACGCGGGGGAAGTAGGCGCGGTTGCCCCAGTTCTGGCCGGCGCGGAAGAAGAACACCTGCACACAGGCCTGGCCGCCCTCGGAATGCAGCGCGAAGACGTCGGCCTCGTCCAGGGTTTCGGCGTTGACCTGGGTCTCCTGGGCGACGGAGGCCAGCGCCCGGATGCGGTCGCGCAGGCGCGCGGCAGTCTCGAACTCCATGGCGTCCGAGGCAGCCTGCATGTCGTCGGACAGGGTCTGCATGACGGCGCGGCTCTTGCCCCGCAGGAACGCCTCGGCCTGATCGACCAGGCCGCCATAGTCCTCAATGGAGATCAGGCCGGTGCAGGGCGCCGCGCAGCGCTTGATCTGGTGCAGCATGCAGGGCCGGGTGCGGCTCTCATAGACGCTGTCGGAACAGGATCGCAGCAGGAACGCTTTCTGCAGCGTGTTGAGCGTGCGCGTGACCGAGTGGGCGCTGGCAAAGGGGCCGAAGTAGTCGCCCTTGATGGTGTGGGCGCCGCGGTGTTTACGCAGCTGGGCGGCGGGATGCTCACGGCGGATGACGATCTCGGGGAAGGACTTGTCGTCGCGCAACAGCACGTTGAAGCGTGGCTTCAGCTGCTTGATCAGGTTGATCTCGAGCAGCAGGGCGTCGGTCTCGGTGCGGGTGGTGATGAACTCCATCGACCGCGTCAGGTCGACCATCAGGGCGATCCGCTGGGTGTGGAAACGGCCCTGGGCGTACTGGATCACCCGCTTCTTCAGCGAGCGCGCCTTGCCCACATAGAGCACCTCGCCATCGTCACCCATCATCCGGTAGACCCCCGGCCGGTCCGGCAGGCGGGTGACATAGTCCTTGATCAGGGCGGCGCCGGTCAGTGGCGCGGTGGGTTCCGACATGGGGGCAATATAGGCGAGTCCCGGCGACGCCGCAGGATCATCCGATCAAGGCGTCATCACATTCAGGACCGCCAGGGTCATCGCCGTGACCCCGGTGCGGATCGAAAGTTCCGGCGTCGGCGCGAAACCGGGGTGGTGATTGGCGGGCAGGGTCTCCCCTTTGGCGCGGGCCGCGGCGATCCGCGCGGGATCCTGTCCACCGATGTTGAAAAATAGCGACGGCACACCGGCTATGATAAACTCTGAATAGTCCTCACTGGCCGAGCCTGGTCCCGGCGAAAGCACGGCGCGCTCGCCGAACGCGGCCTTGAAC